>NZ_CM173421.1:0-120000 GCF_057766845.1 Pseudomonas sp. D5(2026) | reverse complement strand
CCAACAAGGGTGGCGCCCGGCGATACTCTACTGGCGTTTCCGACAACCGTATCGGGCTCGCAACCTGCGGCGCACTACCCGCCAATGGATGGGGAATACTCACCGCCAACCCGCGTGCAAGCACCTGGGGGTCCTGGAACATTTGCGCCAGGTTATTGATAGGTCCACATGGCACCCCTGCCGCCTCCAAATGGGCCACCCACTCCGCCGTGGTCTTGAACACCGTAGCCTGGCGAATCAATGGAATCAGTTCGGCCCGGTTGGCCACCCGCAGCTTATTGGTAACGAATCGAGGGTCTTCCGCCCACTGCGGCTGTCCGGCCACTTCGGCGAACTTGCGGAACTGGCTATCATTGCCCACGGTAAGAATGAAATCGCCATCTGCCGTCGGAAAGTCCTGATAAGGGACTATATTAGGATGCGCATTACCCAGCCGACGAGGAGGGCTGCCCGTGGTCAGGTAGTTCATTGCCTGGTTCGCCAGGCAGGCCACCTGCACATCGAGCAATGCCATGTCGATATGCTGACCGACCCCGGCCTGATCCCGGTGGGCGAGAGCAGCCAGCATGGCGACCGTGGAATACAACCCGGTCAGAATGTCGGTAAGCGCCACCCCCACCTTGACCGGCCCGGCGCCCTCTTCACCCTCCGGACGACCAGTCAGGCTCATCAGCCCACCCAACCCCTGGATCATGAAGTCATAGCCAGCGCGCTTGGCATAGGGCCCGGTCTGACCGAAGCCGGTAATGGAGCAATAGATGAGCTGCGGGTTTATCGCCTTCAGGCTCTGGTAGTCCAGGCCATACGCTGCCAGCCCACCTACCTTGAAGTTCTCTATGACGATATCGCACTTCGCCGCCAGTTCACGCACCAGCCGCTGTCCCTCCGGCTGGGTAAAGTCGATGGTCACTGAGCGCTTGTTGCGGTTGGCCGACAGGTAATAGGCCGCCTCACTGGTGTCCTCACCTTCGGCATCCTTGAGAAAAGGCGGCCCCCATGAGCGGGTATCGTCGCCACTGCCAGGGCGCTCGACCTTGATCACGTCGGCGCCAAGGTCAGCCAAAATCTGACCAGACCACGGGCCGGCCAACACGCGCGAAAGGTCTAGCACCCGCAGATGTGATAGCGCGCCCATGGTTTGCTCCTTATCAATAGAACGCCTGGATACCGGTCTGCGCACGACCCAGGATAAGTGCATGCACATCATGGGTACCTTCATAGGTGTTGACCACCTCCAGGTTAACCAGATGGCGGGCCACACCAAACTCGTCGGAGATGCCGTTGCCGCCCAGCATGTCACGCGCCATACGGGCGATATCCAGCGCCTTACCGCAGGAATTGCGCTTCATGATGGAGGTGATTTCCACCGCAGCCGTCCCTTCATCCTTCATGCGACCCAGACGCAGGCAGCCCTGCAGCGCCAGGGTGATTTCTGTCTGCATGTCGGCAAGCTTCTTCTGAATCAACTGGTTGGCGGCCAGTGGACGACCAAACTGCTGACGGTCCAGGGTGTACTGGCGAGCGGTGTGCCAGCAGGCTTCAGCGGCACCCAGCGCACCCCACGAAATACCATAGCGAGCCGAGTTCAGGCAGGTGAACGGGCCCTTGAGGCCACGCACGTCCGGGAAGATGTTCTCTTCTGGCACGAACACATTGTCCATGACGATTTCACCAGTGATCGACGCGCGCAGGCCAACCTTGCCATGGATTGCCGGGGCACTGAGGCCTTGCCAACCTTTTTCCAGTACGAAGCCACGAATATCGCCCGCATCATCCTTGGCCCACACCACGAACACATCGGCGATGGGACTGTTGGTGATCCACATTTTACTGCCGGTCAGCCGGTAGCCACCGTCGACCTTCCTCGCGCGCGTAATCATCGAACCAGGATCGGAGCCATGGTTAGGCTCGGTCAGACCGAAGCAACCGATCCACTCGCCACTGGCCAACTTGGGGAGGTACTTCTGCTTTTGAGCTTCGGTGCCAAATTCGTTGATCGGCACCATCACCAGCGACGACTGCACACTCATCATCGAGCGGTAACCTGAGTCGATACGTTCCACTTCGCGAGCAATAAGGCCATAGCACACATAATTCAGGCCACTGCCACCGTATTGCTCGGGAATGGTTGCACCCAACAGGCCTACTTCACCCATCTCGCGGAAGATCGCCGGATCGGTCTGCTCATGGCGGAAGGCCTCAAGCACACGCGGGGCCAGCTTGTCCTGGGCGAACTGATAAGCGCTGTCACGCACCATACGCTCTTCTTCAGTGAGCTGCTGATCCAGCAGCAACGGGTCGATCCAGTTGAAGCTTGCTTTACCGGCCATGAGCGAATCCTCGAAATAGGGGTCAGTTTCTTGTGCCTTTGAGCCTAGGCCTGATCGGCCGCCGGGACAAACGAGGATTGCGCACCAATTAGTGATATTTTGTCACTCCGTAAATCGGCAAAACGCCTTATTGACAGCCTTACAAGTGAGGTTGACGTACATGCGCCGTAAGATCCCCAGTACCGCCGCCCTGATTTGCTTCGAGGCGGCAGCCCGTAACGAGAGCTTTACCAAGGCTGCCCAGGAACTCGCGCTGACCCAGGGTGCCGTCTGTCGGCAGATCGGTGGCCTGGAAGCCTTCCTTAATGTGGAACTGTTCCGTCGCTCGCGCCGCGGCGTAAGGCTGACCGAAGCCGGCCTATCCTACAGTCGCCAGGTGGCGGCCCAACTGGACGCCGTGGAGCGCGATACCTTGTCGGTCATGCGCCAGCAAGGCGCCAATGTGATCGAGCTGGCGGTAGTGCCGACGTTTGGCACTCAATGGCTCCTGCCACGGCTCAAGGACTTCCAGCAGCGCCACCCGGAGGTCACAGTCAACCTCACCAACCGCACCCGGCCATTCCTGTTCGCCGACACTACCTTCGATGCCGCCATCTATTTTGGTGATGCGGACTGGTCAGGCACCCAGTCGCACCAACTGATGGGTGAAAACCCAGTACCCGTGTGCAGCCCGGCACTGCTGAACGGCCAGGGCATGCTCGAGGCACGCCACATCGCGCAGCTACCACTGCTGCAGCAGAGCACGCGCCCGTATGCCTGGCGGCAATGGTTCGGCAGTGTGGGCATGAATGTGGAGCGCGACATGACAGGCCCGCGCTATGAACTATTCTCGATGCTCGCCCAGGCGGCCATGCACGACATGGGCATTGCCCTGATACCACCGTTCCTGATCCAGCGGGAGTTGGAGGAGGGAAGGCTGGTGGTCGCTAACAGGCATGCCCTGAGTAGCGACAAGGCCTACTATCTGATGATTCCAGAGCGCAAGGTGGAGTCGGCGTCGCTACGCGCCTTTCGCGACTGGTTGGTAAGCCAGGCTCAGGCCTACCTGAATAGATCAGGGGCAAGCGCGACAAATTGACCCTGTAGTCAATTATTTTAAACACCTACAGATATATGTATATGTCGCATATTCGCAAACTGTAACGCAAGCATAAAAACACCCTTTAACCGTGCTCAGTACGCGGCTTTGCGGGTTATTTTGCGACATCCAACTAGTCGTAAGCGAATTGGCCGCTTTTTTTTTGATTTTTTCTCCTAATCTGCCAATGGCGCATGTTTGACGGGCTGCAACCCTATTGCTGCGACAAGCGGTCACAGGGTGACTTGTAGTTTTGACTTCGTTTCGCTCCAGAACCGGTTGAAGGCCTTCGGGTTCGTCTGCAAAATGCTTCGCCCCGCCCGGGATCCGGCGGGTTGGCGCTCCACAGCCGCCCCAGCACACCATCCGAAGTGTGCTGGCTTCTACAAAGACAAAAGGTCACCGCAGGAGAAATAGTCGTGCACATTGGTGTTCCTCTCGAGACGCAGACCGGTGAGACAAGGGTCGCTGCGACCCCCGAAACCATCAAGAAACTGATTGGCCAGGGCCATCAGGTCACCGTTCAACGGGGGGCAGGGCTCAACGCCGCCATTCCGGACAGTGCCTATGAAGCCGTGGGTGCTTCCCTTGGGAGCGCCGCCGATGCCTACGGCGCCCAATTGGTACTCAAAGTGGTCGCCCCCAACGACCAGGAACTGGCCCTGATCAACAGCGGCAGCCTTCTGGTGGGCATGCTCAACCCCTTCAACGGTGAGCTGATCGGCAAGATGGCCGAACGCGGTATTACCGCCTTCGCCCTGGAAGCCGCGCCGCGAACCTCGCGGGCGCAGAGCCTGGACGTGCTGTCGTCGCAGGCCAACATCGCCGGCTACAAGGCCGTGTTGCTGGCAGCCCATCACTACCCACGCTTCATGCCAATGCTGATGACCGCTGCCGGTACCGTTAAGGCCGCACGCGTCCTGGTACTGGGCGCTGGCGTTGCCGGCTTGCAGGCCATCGCCACCGCCAAGCGCCTGGGTGCGGTGATCGAAGCATCCGACGTTCGCCCGGCGGTGAAAGAGCAGATCGAATCACTGGGTGCAAAATTCATCGACGTACCCTACGAGACCGACGAGGAGCGAGAGTGCGCCGAAGGTGTTGGCGGCTATGCCCGACCAATGCCGGCCAGTTGGATGCAGCGCCAGGCCCAGGCCGTGCACGAGCGCGCCAAGCAGTCCGATATCGTCATCACCACCGCGCTGATCCCCGGGCGCAAGGCGCCGACCCTGCTAAGCGCCGAAACCGTGGCGCAGATGAAGCCTGGCTCGGTGGTCATCGACCTGGCTGCAGCCCAAGGCGGCAACTGCCCGCTGACCGTCGCAGACCAAGTGGTGCAGGAGAACGGCGTGACCATCGTCGGCCCTACCAACCTGCCGGCCCAGGTGGGTGCCGATGCCTCGGCACTGTATGCACGCAACCTGCTGGACTTCATGAAGCTGCTGTTCGACAAGGACGGCGCGCTGATCATCAACCTCGAAGACGACATCGTCGCGGCCTGCCTGATGTGCCGTGATGGTCAGGTCGTCCGCAAGAACGGCTAAGGAGCACGACAATGGAAGACATGCTGATTTCCCACGGCATCTATAACCTGATCATTTTCGTGCTGGCCATCTATGTGGGCTACCACGTGGTGTGGAACGTCACCCCGGCGTTGCACACCCCACTGATGGCGGTCACCAATGCCATCTCGGCAATCGTCATCGTCGGCGCCATGCTGGCCGCGGCCCTGACCGTGACCCCGGCCGGCAAGCTGATGGGCACCCTGGCCGTGGCCCTTGCCGCAGTCAACGTGTTCGGTGGCTTCCTGGTCACCCGCCGCATGCTTGAAATGTTCAAGAAGAAAACCAAGAACGAGGCGAAGAAGTAAGCATGAGCATGAATCTGGTAACGCTCCTCTACCTCGTCGCCTCGGTGTGCTTCATCCAGGCGCTCAAGGGCCTGTCGCACCCGACTACCTCGCGGCGCGGCAATCTGTTCGGCATGATCGGCATGGGTCTCGCCATCCTCACGACGGTCGGCCTCATTTATAAGCTTGGGGCTGAACTTGCCACTGCCGGTATCGGCTATGTCATCGTCGGCCTGCTGGTCGGCGGCACCGCCGGTTCCATCATGGCCAAGCGCGTCGAAATGACCAAAATGCCCGAACTGGTCGCTTTCATGCACAGCATGATCGGCCTGGCCGCGGTGTTCATTGCCATCGCCGCCGTGCTGGAGCCACAGTCGATGGGCATTGTGGCTGCCATCAGCGATCCGATCCCCACCGGCAACCGCCTGGAGCTGTTCCTCGGTGCTGCCATCGGTGCCATTACCTTCTCCGGTTCGGTGATCGCCTTTGGCAAATTGTCGGGCAAGTACAAGTTCCGCCTCTTCCAAGGCGCACCGGTACAGTTCGCTGGCCAGCATAAACTCAACCTGATCCTTGGCCTGACCACCATCGCCCTCGGCCTTCTGTTCACTTTCACTGGCCACTACAGTGCCTTTACTCTGATGCTGGTCCTGGCCTTCATCATGGGTGTGCTGATCATTATTCCGATCGGCGGCGCCGACATGCCAGTGGTGGTGTCGATGCTCAACAGCTACTCGGGCTGGGCAGCGGCCGGTATCGGCTTCTCGCTGAACAACTCGATGCTGATCATCGCCGGTTCCCTGGTAGGTTCGTCCGGTGCCATCCTCTCGTACATCATGTGCAAGGCGATGAACCGTTCGTTCTTCAACGTCATCCTTGGCGGTTTTGGTGGCGATACCGACAGTGGCGCGGCGCAAGGTTCGCAAGAGCAGCGGCCGGTGAAGTCCGGCTCGGCTGACGACGCCACCTTCCTGCTCAGCAATGCCGACAGCGTGATCATCGTTCCAGGCTACGGCCTGGCGGTGGCCCGTGCCCAGCACGCGCTGAAAGAGCTGACCGAGAAGCTGACCCACAACGGCGTGACCGTGAAGTATGCGATTCACCCGGTGGCGGGCCGTATGCCCGGGCACATGAACGTACTGCTGGCCGAGGCTGAAGTGCCGTACGATCAAGTATTCGAGATGGAAGACATCAACGCCGAGTTCGGCCAGGCCGACGTGGTGCTGGTGCTGGGCGCCAACGACGTGGTCAACCCGGCGGCGAAGAACGATCCCAAGTCGCCAATCGCCGGTATGCCGATCCTCGAAGCGTTCAAGGCCAAGACCATCATCGTCAACAAACGCTCGATGGCCAGCGGCTATGCCGGCCTGGACAACGAGCTGTTCTATCTGGACAAGACCATGATGGTGTTCGGTGACGCCAAGAAGGTCATCGAGGACATGGTCAAAGCGGTGGAGTGACAACAGCCGCTACAAACCAGCTGATATAAAGGAAGCCCCGGACAGAATCTGCCGGGGCTTTTCTTTTGTTGATCCGGATCAACGGCTCAAATACAAGGCTTCTCATACGACCATGGTCGTGGGACGGCAATGGGCGAAATCTCTAGACTGCGCTGCAGTAGTTTCAGTAGCCCGAGATAACAATCCATGTACCGTGATCGTATCCGCTTGTCCTCCCTGCACAGCAAGGTAATGAGTGCGGCTGATGCCGCTGGTCTGATCGAGGACGGCATGACTGTCGGCATGAGCGGCTTCACCCGCGCCGGCGAGGCCAAGGCCGTACCGCATGCACTGGCCGAACGTGCCAAGCAATCGCCTCTGAAAATCAGCCTGATGACCGGCGCCAGCCTGGGCAATGACCTGGACAAACAACTGACCGAGGCCGGTGTACTGGCCCGCCGCATGCCATTCCAGGTCGACAGCACCCTGCGCAAGGCCATTAATGACGGCCAGGTGATGTTCATCGACCAGCACCTGTCGGAAACCGTCGAGCAACTGCGCAACCAGCAGCTGAAGCTGCCGGACATCGCGGTCATCGAAGCCGTGGCCATCACCGAGCAAGGCCACATCGTGCCAACCACTTCGGTGGGCAATTCGGCCAGCTTCGCGATCTTCGCCAAGCAGGTGATTGTGGAGATCAACCTCTCGCACAACACCAACCTCGAAGGCCTGCACGACATCTATATCCCAACCTACCGCCCGACCCGCACACCAATCCCGCTGGTCAAGGTCGACGACCGAATCGGCAGCACCGCCATCCCGATCGACCCGGCCAAAATCGTCGGTATCGTCATCAGCGACCAGCCAGACTCGCCGTCCACTGTGCTGCCGCCAGATGATGAAACCCAGGGCATCGCCGACCACCTGATCAACTTCCTCAAGAAGGAAGTGGATGCCGGCCGCATGACCAACAAGCTCGGCCCGCTGCAAGCCGGCATTGGCAGCATTGCCAATGCGGTGATGTGCGGCCTGATCGAGTCGCCGTTCGAAAACCTGACCATGTACTCTGAAGTGCTGCAGGACTCCACCTTCGACCTGATCGACGCCGGCAAGCTGAGTTTCGCCTCGGGCAGCTCGATCACCCTGTCGACGCGCCGCAATGCCGATGTGTTCGGCAACCTGGAACGCTACAAGGACAAGCTGGTGCTACGCCCGCAGGAAATCTCCAACCACCCGGAAGTGGTACGTCGCCTGGGCATCATCGGTATCAACACCGCACTGGAGTTCGATATCTACGGCAACGTCAACTCCACCCACGTCTGCGGCACCAGGATGATGAACGGCATCGGTGGCTCCGGCGACTTCGCCCGAAACGCTCACCTGGCGGTCTTCGTCACCAAGTCGATTGCCAAAGGCGGGGCGATTTCCAGCGTGGTGCCAATGGTCAGCCATGTCGACCATACCGAGCACGACGTGGATATCCTGGTCACCGAGCAGGGCCTGGCGGACCTGCGTGGCCTGGCGCCGCGCGAACGGGCGCGGGCGATCATCGACAACTGCGTGCATCCAGACTACCGCGCTGCGCTGAACGACTATTTCGACCGCGCCTGCCAGCGTGGCGGGCATACCCCGCACATCCTGCGTGAGGCCCTGAGCTGGCACGAAAACCTGGAAGAAACCGGGCGCATGCTGGCAAGCTGATCCAGATGTGGTACGGAACGGCGGCCCTGCCTCCGCTGTTCCGGCCCTTCGCGGGCTTGCCCGCTCCCACAGGTGATGTGCAACCCTCAAGGGCAGCACTTTCCCTGTGGGAGCGGGCAAGCTCTCGTATGGACCATAACAGTCAAACCCTTCTATCAATACACCCTTTCCGCTATCAACAACACAATCTGTACTACTGTACTGGTGTTTTTAGACCTTCTCGACTGACAAATCCCATTTCTCGAACAAGAATGCACCAAAGAAGTGCGGACCAGTACAGTTACGCCTATTTCGAGTGCAACAGTAGGGTTACACAGTTAACTGAGCCATCGTCTTTCAACCGAACTGTATCTACTGTTATGGACGACAGAGGAGGATCATTGGCATCAGTTAAATCACTACCTAATCCCGCCATAAGCGGAAGGATGAAGCATCATGGAACGTACCCTCAGTTCCGGTCTGGTTTTTGAAAGCAACGCCCAACAATCCAACGCCTCGATGCCACTGCGTGCATTGTCGACCCTGCTGCTGTGGCAGCGTCGCATGACCAGCCGTCGTCAACTGGCTCGCCTGGACTCCCGCCTGCTTGCAGACGCCGGTATCAGCGAGTCGCAGCGTTACGAAGAGCTGAGCAAGCCTTTCTGGCGCTAAGCTCCCGGCTTGCCGGCTTTGGCCGGCACCGTGAATTCCTCAAACCCGTTGCAGGCGACTGCAGCGGGTTTTTTAATGCCCGAAAGACGCACCGTTGTAGAGTACTTATGATTCGACCAGTACAGTTTTACAAAACTTCATATTGGCCTGAACAGTTCTCCGGCTCAGCAGTCGTCATCCTCTCCATGCAGCACCGCGTGGTACGCTTGGCCTAACCGTCTGCTAGAACCAATTATTGAAAACGTAACGTAACGAGCCCTGCAAACGTCCGATACAGCAGAACCAACCTGACCTACCCAGGAGTCCACGACCATGTCCCGCAAACACTTGCTTGGCGCCGCGCTGTTGCTTGGCCTGGCCGGCACTGCCAACGCCACCAGCTTCGTTGTCACCACCGATACGGTAGTACGTGCCGTTGCCGCCTCCACCGACGCCACTTCCGACCTGAGCTCTTCGTTCCGCGACGACAAGATCGTCCAGGCCGCCCGCGATGACGCAGCCAGCTTCGTCGGCACTCAGGGCGCTATCCGCGGCGCCCGACTTGAAAGCGCTTTTGTTCACATCCGTTCGAACATGCCCAACCTGCAAGCTAGCGATACACAGTTGGCCCAGGCCATCCTGGCGCTCTGATACACGCCATGCAAAACAGGTGCGTTGGCTTCGGCCCTCGCACCTGAGGTAGGCTTCGCCGTTCATTTTTCCAGTCTTCAAGAAAGCTCATGCGTTATCTGTTGCCGTTGCTGTTCGCCGCCACAGGCATGGCCAGCGCCCATGCCATGGATACCACCACACAAAGCCTGGTCATCACCGGCTATGTCACCAGCCAGGTCACAACCGCACCGTTCGATCGCAAACTGGTCACACAGGCCCGCGACGATGCCGCCGCATTCGTTGCCAGCGACGGGCGGATCCGTGGGGCACGCCTGGAAGCTGCCTTGGAATCATTACGCCACAATTGCGCACGGCACGCCGTCGGCGATCTGGAACTGGCGCAGGCAATTCTCGTCCAATAACCACACCTGACTCCCTGTATTTTTCGGAGATGCTCCATGCGCAAACCGCTGATTGCCGCTTCCCTCGGCATGCTGCTGCTGGCCGACCTGGCCCAGGCACAGACCCTGGTGGCCACCAGCAACATCATCGTGCGTGCCTTTGGCCGTTCGATCGACTTCACCTCGGACACCACCACATCGATCCGCGACTCCAAAGTGGTGCGCGAAGCCCACGACGACGCTGCAAGCTTCGTCGCCAGTAATGGTGACATCCGCGGCGTCCAACTCGAGGCCGCCTTCAATACCCTGCGCGAGCGCGTACCGGAAGCGCGCAGCGCCAGCGACCAGGTACTGGCTGAAGCCATACTCGCCCTGTGAAGCGCGTGCGTGCCTGGCTGCTCGGCTGCGCCCTGACGCTGCTCGGCACGCCCGCCTTGGCCGACCTGCAGCTTGAGCTGCAGGCGTCCGGACTCGACCCGCGACAAGCACAAGCCTCCCAAGCCCTGCTCGACGAGGCCATGGGCAAGCTGCCACCGCGCTTCAAGCAACAGCTGGACCGCCGCGTACGGGTCAGCTGGAGCGACAACATGCCTGCCGACACTTACGGGCAGGCATCACTGATATCCACCCTCGAGCTCAACCGCCGCTTGCTGCCCAGCCTAACCGATGGCAGCGCCGCCAACGAGCGCACCAGTCGCCCACATGGCACGGTGCGTGAAGAGCTGCTGGCCACCGTGCTACACGAGCTCACCCATCTCTACGACCGTGCCCGCCTGTGGCCCAGCGCCGAAAAAACACTGATTGCACGCTGCAAACGCCAGCAAGGCACGCTGGGCAAGGTCGGCCTGCCGGAAGAATGCCGCGGCCAGGCCGAGCGCCGCTTCACCCTAAGCGACGACCCACGGCTGCTCGACCTGGCCGGATGGCAGCAGTATGTGGGCCGACGTGGCGAGCGCGAGCAGCACAATGGTCAATTCGTGCGCAGCCCCGACAGCTATGAGTTGAGCAGTCCCAAGGAATACATCGCGGTCAACATGGAGTATTTCCTCCTCGACCCGAGCTACAGCTGCCGTCGCCCGGCGCTGTACCAATACCTTCACGAACACTTCGGCTGGGCACCGCAACAGAGCACCTGTGCCAAAGGCTTACCATTCATCAATGCCGGCAGCGACTTCGCCCGCCAGCCACTAGGTGAAATCGACCCGGAGCGGGTCTACGAAGTGGACTACCTGCTGGCTGAAGCCAATCAGAACCTGGTCAGCCGCTGGGGGCACAGCATGCTGCGCCTGGTGATCTGCAAGCCAGGCCGCCCACGCGGACCAGATTGCCGCCTGGACCTCGATCAAAGCCTGGTGCTGTCGTACCGCGCCTTCGTCAACGACGTGCAACTGTCCAGCTGGGACGGCCTGGTCGGCAACTACCCGTCGCGGCTATTCGTGCTGCCGCTGGGCCAGGTGATCGACGAATACACCAAGACCGAGCTGCGCAGCCTGGCCTCGGTGCCCTTGAAACTCAACCGCGACGAAATCGAAAATCTGGTGCGCCAGGCCGCCGAAATGCACTGGAGCTACGACGGCAACTACTGGTTCCTGTCAAACAACTGTGCAGTAGAGTCGTTGAAGCTGCTGCGCAGCGGCACCGCCAATCCGCGCCTCAACGACCTGGACAGCATCATGCCCAACGGTTTGCTGGCCGTGCTCAAGGGCAGGGGGCTGGCAGACACCAGCGTGCTTGATAACCCGCGCGAAGCGTTACGCCTGGGCTACCGCTTCGATTCTTACCGCGACCGCTACCAGGCGATGTTCGAGGTGCTGAGAAAACAGCTGCCGATCAAGCAAGCTTTGGTTGAGGACTGGCTGGCCCTCGATGCGGAGCAGCGTCGCAGCTGGTTCGCCAAGGCCGACCTGCGCACCAGCGCGGCACTGCTTCTGCTTGAGCAAGCCAGCCTGCGCCGGCAGCTTCTGCTGGCCCAGGACGAGGTCAAGCAGCGCTACCTGAATGCCGCAGCATTGAAAGATGGCAGCATCAACAAAGCCGATGCCACGCTCAAGCAAATGCTTGCCAACAGCGGTTTTCTAAGCCGCCCGGCAGAGTTGCTCGACTCCAAAGGCTACGGGCTGCCGCAGCCGGAAGAGCGCAAGCACCTGGAGCAGGTGAGCAGCGAGCGGCAGGCACAGCTGTTGCGTTTGAGCACCAGCCTGGACAAAGAGGTGAGGGCGCTGCTGGAGCCGTCGCGAGCCAGGGAAATTGCAGAGGTCGAGGCCAACGTGAAGCAGATCGGCGAGCACTTGCGGGCGTTGCACAAAGCTGCCGGTGGCCTGCAGTTGTGATGCATGCAGGGCTGCCCCTTTCGCGGGCAAGCCCGCGCCTACAGGCTCTCCTCATCTTCCGAGGGCAAATCCTCATCCAGATGCAACCAGGGCAACCGGCTGCCCACCCAGATATGCCGGTTGGCTCGCACCCATTCAGGGTGATCCAGCGTCGCCACCGTCACATCGATCGTCTGCGGGCTATGCGTGGTCACCAGCGCCACATGCGCCCCACACTGCCCACAGAAGTAACGGCTGCAACTGGCCGGCGCCACGTAGCAGTTCGGCTCGCCCGTTAACCACTGGAACCCGGAACGGGGCAGGGTAAGCCAGGTGACTACCAGTCCACCGCTGACCCGCCTGCAGATCGAACAATGACAGTGGGCAATGTCCGTCAGGTTGCCCTCCAGCCGATAACGCAGGGCACCACAATGGCAGCCACCTTCGGTTACATCCTGCATCACCTACCTCCCGTCACCTTTGCTTCAGCGAAAGCTGGCTGAAAGCTTGCCCTCTTAGGATAGCGCCCACTACCGGCACAAGACCGGTCAGCCAGGGCACCCGGTCAATACCGCGCCCGGCCCAATCAACAACAACAATGGTGATTCTGATGTATTCCTGCGCCCGCCTTTTCGTAGCCCCCCTCCGCATGCTCTCTGCACAGCGCCCTGCGCGCTGATACGCCCGAATCGACTGTCCTTTCGCCGCGCCACGCCTGGAGTATTGCCATGCTGACCTTCCTCGGCTTTGCCATGGTCATCACGTTCATGTACCTGATCATGAGCAAGCGCCTGTCGGCCTTGATCGCGCTGATTCTGGTACCGATCCTGTTCGCCCTGTTCGGTGGTTTTTCCGCCAAGATCGGCCCCATGATGCTAGAGGGCATCAGCAAGCTCGCACCTACCGGCGTGATGCTGATGTTCGCCATCCTCTATTTCGCCCTGATGATCGATTCCGGCCTGTTCGACCCGGCCGTGCGCAAGATCCTCAAGCTGGTCAAGGGCGATCCGCTGAAAGTCTCGGTGGGCACCGCTGTACTGGCCCTGGTGGTCTCGCTCGACGGTGACGGTGCTACCACCTACATGATCTGCTGCGCCGCCATGCTGCCGATGTACAGCCGCCTGGGCATGAGCCCGCGGATCATGGCCGGCCTGATCATCCTCGCCGGCGGCGTGATGAACATGACCCCCTGGGGTGGCCCGACCGCCCGTGCTGCCAGCGCCCTGCACGTAGACCCGTCAGACATCTTCGTGCCGATGATCCCGGCCATGCTGTTCGGTGTGCTGGCGATCCTGGCCATTGCCTACATGTATGGCAAACGTGAACGCGCCCGCCTGGGCGAACTGCATCTGCCTACCGACGACATCGACCACAGCGAAATCACCGTCTCGCAGTACCCGGACGCACGTCGGCCCAAGCTGCTGTACTTCAACGGTGCCCTGACCGCCGCCCTGATGGCCGCACTGATCGCCGGTGTACTGCCGCTGCCAGTGCTGTTCATGATTGCCTTCAGTATCGCCATGATCGTCAACTACCCATGCCTGCAACAACAGAAGGACCGCATTGCTGCCCACGCCGGCAGCGTGCTGGCCGTAACCGGGCTGATCTTCGCCGCCGGCATCTTCACCGGCATCCTGTCCGGTACCGGCATGGTCGACGCCATGTCCAAGAGCCTGCTGTCGGTCATCCCTGAAGCGCTAGGCCCATACCTGGCTGTAATCACCGCGATCGTGAGCATGCCGTTCACCTTCTTCATGTCCAACGACGCGTTCTACTACGGCGTGCTGCCGGTGCTGGCCGAAGCCGCCAGCCACTACGGCATTACCCCGGTAGAAATGGCCCGTGCATCGATCGTCGGGCAGCCGGTACACCTGCTCAGCCCGCTGGTACCCTCCACCTACCTGCTGGTGGCCCTGGCCGGTATCGAGTTCGGCGACCATCAGCGCTTCACGCTCAAGTGGGCAGTGCTGGTATGCCTGTGCATAATGCTCGGCGCACTGCTGATGGGGATTTTCCCGCTGTTCAGTAGTCTTTAATACATCCGTATCACGTACGCGACGCGCCCTGACCGGGGCGCGTTGCCATTACCGCTCGAAGGAAAATACATGGAATGGCTGACCAGCCCGGAAATCTGGGTTGCCTTTTTCACCCTTACCGCGCTTGAGATCGTCCTCGGTATCGACAACATCATCATGATCTCGATTCTGGTCAGCCGCATGCCCAAGCACATGCAGCCACGCACCCGGATCTTCGGCCTGGCCCTGGCCATGGTCACCCGTATCATGCTGCTGCTGTCGATTACCTGGGTGATGCGCCTTACCGCCGACCTGTTCGTGGTCTTTGGCCAAGGCATCTCCGGGCGTGACCTGATCCTGTTCTTCGGTGGCCTGTTCCTGCTGTGGAAGAGCTCGCAAGAGATCTACCACGGCCTGGAAGGCGAGGACGAGAACGCAGAGGAGCCCAAAGGCGCAGGTGGCAAGTTCTTCTACACCATCATCCAGATCGCCATCATCGACATCGTGTTCTCGCTGGACTCGGTGATCACCGCTGTGGGCATGGTTTCCCACGTACCGGTGATGATCGCCGCCATCGTCGTGGCCGTGCTGGTGATGATGCTGTGCGCCGGCGCCATCAGCAATTTCATCGACAAGCACCCGTCGCTGAAGATGCTCGCGCTGTCGTTCCTGATCGTGGTCGGTACGGTGTTGATCGCTGAAGCGTTCGATGTGCATGTGCCGAAGGGCTATGTCTACTTCGCCATGGCCTTCTCGCTGGGGGTGGAAGCCATCAACATACGCATGCGCACCGCCATGGCCCGCAAGGAGGGCAAAGATCATGAACCGGTGAAACTGCGCAAGGACATTCCGGGTCAATAAGGCCAAGGAAGTGCAGCACAACAAGGGCCCTTCGCAGGGCCCTTTTTCATGCCCGTTTTTTTGTGTGGGGTCACAGTGGGGGCTTGCCCGCGAAGCTACCCGTACAAGCAATCATTCATTTCAGATCTGTTTCAAATAAATGACTGCCATGCGAAGCTGGCGACACTTGGGCAAAACAACTAAAGCTTTGAGTGAGCACTGAAAATTATTCAAACGCTCACGTTTCTTTTCTTGGCCCAATGGGCCTTTGCAACAGGGGGCCTTCGCCATGCTGACCCTGCTCAACCTGCTCTCGGCCGTGACGCTTCTGGTCTGGGGTACCCACATTGTGCGTACCGGCATCCTTCGGGTATTCGGCTCGAACTTGCGGCGCATCATCAGCCAGAACATGGACAAGCGCCCGCTGGCATTCATCGCCGGTATTCTGGTCACTGCCATGGTTCAAAGCAGTAACGCCACGGCCATGCTGGTCACCTCCTTCGTCGGCCAAGGCCTGATGGCCATGACCCCGGCCTTGGCGATCATGCTGGGTGCCGACGTGGGTACCGCACTGATGGCCCGGGTGCTGACCTTCGACCTGTCCTGGCTGTCGCCGCTGCTGATCTTCCTTGGCGTGATTTTCTTCCTTTCGCGCAAGCAGACACGGGCCGGCCAACTGGGCCGGGTAGGCATCGGGCTTGGCCTGATCATCCTGGCACTTGAACTTATCGTGCAGGCAGCTGCACCGATCACCCATGCTCAAGGCGTGAAAGTGCTGTTTGCCTCACTGACCGGCGACATCATGCTCGACGCTCTGGTCGGGGCAATGTTCGCCATGATTTCCTATTCCAGCCTGGCAGCCGTTCTGCTCACAGCAACACTGGCCGGCGCCGAACTGATCAGCTTGCCGGTAGCCATCGGGCTGGTGGTCGGCGCCAATATCGGCAGCGGGCTGCTGGCTTTCATCAGTACCAGCATGCAGAACGGCGCCGGGCGTCGGGTAGCCTTGGGCAGCCTGCTGTACAAGCTGATCGGCTTGGTGCTGATCATCCCTGTGCTGCACCCGCTGGTGGAATGGATGGACTCGTTGAGTTTCAGCCCTCAGGAGCTGGTCATCGGCTTTCACCTGCTCTACAACACGCTGCGCTGTCTGATCATGCTGCCGACGGTCAAACCGATGGGGCGAGTGTGCAACGTCCTCTTGCCGGAACGGGAAACCGGCAATGGCCAGATGCGTCCGCGCCACCTTGACGCCTCGGCCCTGGAAACGCCCAGCCTGGCCTTGGCCAACGCCGCGCGCGAGACTTTGCGCCTGGGGGACATCGTCGATAGCCTGCTCGAAGCCATGCTCGGAGCCCTGCGTGGCACCCAGGCCGCCTTGCCACAGCAAGTTCGCGCCTTGGGCGAGGACGCCGAAGCCCTGTACAGCGCAATCAAGCTGTACCTGGCGCAGATGTCACGGGAAGACCTCAGCGAACAGGACAACCGCCGCTGGGCCGAAATCATCGAACTGGCAATTAACCTCAAACTCGCCTGTGACCTGATCGAACGCATGTTGCGCAAGGTCCAGCAGCAAAAAACCAGCCAGCGCCGGGAATTCTCCCAGGTAGGCCTGGAAGAGCTGTCCGGCCTGCAGGAGCAATTGCTGGCCAACCTGCGCCTGGGCCTGTCGGTGTTCCTCAGTGCCGACCCGGAAAGCGCCCGCTTGCTGCTGCGGGAAAAACGTCGGTTCCGTGCCCAGGAACGGCGCCTCGCCCACGCCCATGTCAGCCGCCTGCAGCGCAAGATCGTGCAAAGTATCGAAACCAGTTCGCTACACTTGGAGCTGATCGCCGACATGAAGCGGTTGAACTCTTTGTTCTGTAGTAGTGCCTATGTGGTACTAGGCGGCTCGGACACCGGAGGGCTGATGCTCGACAGTGTGCCCGATGAAGCCCGCCAGCCCTGATTTCTCCTTGCTGAGGACCCTCGCTCGCCCATGCGTTGCCTGATGTTCGTTTGCCTGCTGATCTGCAGCCTGTCCTCGTTCGCCCTCGACCGCTCGCGGGTTGAAGGCTACCTGTTGCCTAATGGTCTGCAGGTCATCCTGAAAAACGGTTACGAACGTGACCATGTGGCGATTCGTCTGGTGGTCGGCGTGGGCCTGGATGATTTCGACTGCGAGCAGAAAGAGCTGCCACACCTGCTTGAGCACCTGTTGTTCAGTGGTATCGACGAAACAGGCGAAGGTGGGCTGGAAGAGCGCTTGCAAGCGCTTGGCGGCGAGTGGAACGCTTATACCAGCAGTGCCGACACCACCTTTGTCATCGAGGCCCCGGCGCGCAACCAGCGCAAGGTCCTGGACCTGCTGTTGGCAGTAATCCGCGATACCCGCATCGACGCCAAGGCCTTGGCCACCGCCAAGCGCATCATAGAGCGCGAGGATGGCGGCCACTATGGCCACCTGCAGCGCTGGCTCGACCGCCAGGACATCGGCCATCCCGCCAGCAGTCAACTGGCCACCGAGCTGGGTCTGAAATGCCCGGAGCGTTCCAACCTCGACGACATGACCTTGGCGCAAGTCCAGGCTTTGCGTGACCGCTGGTACGCGGCCAACAACATGACCCTGATCATGGTCGGCGGCCTCGACCGCCTGCTTCCGGCCTATCTGGAGCGGTCTTTTGGCGAGCTGCCCACTACTGAACCCGAAGAGCGCCGCAACCTTGAAAGCATCACCCGACAGGCCGAGCAGCGTCGCAACCTGACCCGCGGCTGGCTGGGCGATGGCGTCAAACTGCACTGGCTGTTCATCGAGCCGGTGCTGGACAACGACCACCAAGCCACCCTCGACCTGCTGTCGCGCTACCTGGACTGGGCGCTGTACGACCAGCTGCGCCTGCGCAACGGGCTATCCTACGGCCCCTCCGTACAGCGTGAGAGCTTTGGCGACACCGGCCTGCTCAGCCTCAATGCGGACCTTGAGCGCGATGACATCGACAAGGCAATCAAGGTGATGCAGGGCCTGTTCGACCACCTGCGCAAAGAAGGCCTGGACCCAGACACCTTCGCCCGCATCAAGGAAGCCAGCATCGGCAAGGAAAGCTGGAGCACCCAAGGCAACAGTGCCTTGGCCGACTACTACTGGGGGGCGCTGAACGACTACACCGACGGGCGCTTTGCCAACCCGGTGCGCAAGCTGCGCCAGGTCAGCCTGGAACAGGCCAACGAGGCGCTGAAGGATCTACTCAAGGAAGATGGCTATGTGCGCATCGAAAAGCCGTTGCTAGGCTATGACGAGCTTTACGGGCTGATGGCCTTGCTTGTAGGGCTGGTCCTGGCGGCGGGGCTGTTGCGCTGGCGGCGGCAAAGGCCTGAGCGGCCCAGTGGTGCTACACGGCAGCGGTGATTCGGCGGTATCCTTTTGCCAGTACCGGACCCTTCGCGGGCTTGCCCGCGAAGAGGCTGGCACAGCCACCTCACTTTTCTGTTGTAGCCCCCAATGCCCCAAATCCCCCAAATCGTTCAGCGCATCATCGAACTCCTCAAGCGCTACCCCGGCATCATCGCGCTCGGCGGTTTCCTCTCCGGCATCGGCAGTTTCATCCTGGTCGACCGCCAGGCTGGCCTGGCCAGCTGGGTCGCCGTGCTCATGCTGGTCAGCTGGGTCTGGCTGATGCTGGAGAACACCCTCACCGGGCTGTTCGCGCGCACGTTCAACCGCGAGATCCCTCAGCCGCTGTTGCGTTACGCAACGCAGATGATCCACCAGGAAACGCTGTTCTTCGTGCTGCCGTTCTTTTTCATCACCACCACCTGGAACAGCGGACAGCTTGTCTTCACAGGCCTGCTCGGCGCCGCCGGCCTGGTCTCGATCATCGACCCGCTGTACTACAAGTGGCTGGCACCGCGGCGCTGGCTGTTCCTGGCGCTGCATACCCTGACGTTGTTCGCCGCTCTGCTGACCGCTCTCCCGATCATCCTGCACCTGACCACCGCACAAAGCTTCAAGCTGGCCCTGATCGCGGCCATGGCCCTGTCTTTCCCCAGCCTGGCCAGCAGCTTCCCGGTCAACAATTGGCGCCGCGCGGTGGCACTGGTGCTGGTTACCCTGTCGGTCGGTGCCGGGGGCTGGCTGCTGCGCTCCTGGGTACCGCCGGCAACCCTGTGGATGACCGAGGTGGCAGTGAGTACTGAGGTACTGAACCGCCAACCGGGCGATTCGCTGGACGAAATTGCCGCCAGCCGCATCCGCAGCAGTGGCCTGTATGCCTACACCGCCATCAACGCTCCACGCGGCCTGAACGAGCGGATCTACCATGTGTGGCAGAAGGACGGCCAGGAGGTCGACCGCATTGCCCTGGACATCCACGGCGGACGTAAGGAAGGCTATCGGGCCTGGACCCACAAGCAGAACTTCCCGCCCAACCCGGTAGGCAAGTGGCAGGTGAGGGTGCTGACCGAGGATGGGCAAGTGATCGGCGTGCTGCGCTTCAAGGTGGTCAATGATGCACCAGCTGCTAGTTGACCCCTGCCTTGCGCAGCACAAGCAGGCCCAGGTCACTGTTGCCAAGCGTACATACAGCACATAATCACCAAACACCCCATGCCCCCTGCGCTATGATCAGGCCCTAAGCCTTAGCGCCGAGTCAATTGCATGGAGCCTATGACCACCCCCAGCGCCACCCTGGACACCCGCAGCCAACCGGCCTGCCTGCGGGTTACCGGCGACTGGACCCTGGCACACTACGCCAACCTCAAGCGCGAGAGCGAGCGCCTGCGCACGCAGTGCCCTGACGACACCATCGCCGACCTCAGCCAGCTGGGCCGCCTGGACACCGCCGGCGCTTCGCTGCTGGCCGAACTGCTAGGCTCCGAGCGCCTGTCGCGCTGCACCCTCGAGCTGCCTGAAGCCAGCCGGGCGCTGCTGAAGAATGTCTACTGCTCGGTCCAGGATTACTGCATCCCGGTCAAAGAGCCCGAGCGCAATGTACTGTTGCAGCTGCTGGAGCGTATCGGTTGCGCCGTCGGCACGCTCTGGCAGGACAGCATGCAATTGCTTGGTTTCGTCGGTGTGATTCTCGAAACCTTGCTGCGCCGCGCCTTCCAGCCACATCGCTGGCGCTTCACTCCTGTGGTGGCACACATTGAACAGACCGGGCTGGATGCCGCGCCCATCGTTGCGTTGCTGACATTCCTGGTGGGCGCCGTAGTCGCGTTCCTCGGTGCCACGGTGCTGGCCGACTTCGGCGCGACCATTTTCACCGTCGACCTGGTTGCGTTCTCGTTCCTGCGCGAGTTCGCCGTGCTGCTGACAGCCATTCTCATGGCCGGCCGCACTGCCAGCGCGTTCACCGCACAGATCGGTTCGATGAAGGCCAACGAAGAAATTGACGCCATCCGCACTCTGGGCCTCAACCCCATGGAGCTGCTGGTGGTGCCGCGGGTACTGGCCCTGTTGATTTCGCTGCCGTTACTCACCTTTGTCGCGATGATCTGCGGCATCGTTGGTGGTGCAGTAGTATGCGCCCTGACGCTGGACATTTCGCCGGCCATGTTCCTGTCACTGCTGCAAAGCGACATTGGCGTGCAGCACTTCCTGGTAGGCCTGGCCAAGGCACCGTTCTTCGCCTTCCTGATCGCTGCCATCGGCTGCCTGGAAGGCTTCAAGGTCAGCGGCAGCGCCGAGTCAGTGGGGGCACACACCACCTCGGCAGTGGTGCAGTCGATTTTTGTGGTCATCGTGCTGGATGCGGTGGCAGCGCTGTTCTTCATGGAGATGGGCTGGTGAGTGGCCAGGATTGCGTAATCGAAGCCCGCGGCATCTGCAACCGCTTCGGCCGCCAGGTGGTGCATGAAAACCTTGACCTTGACCTGTACCGCGGCGAAATCCTCGCCGTGGTAGGCGGCTCAGGCAGCGGCAAGTCGGTGCTTCTGCGCAGCATCATTGGCCTGCGCCGGCCCAATGAAGGGCAGATCAAGGTACTCGGCCAGGACCTGACCGGCCTGCGCGAAGAACAGCGTTCACTGGTCGAACGGCGCTTTGGCGTGTTGTTCCAGAAGGGCGCGCTGTTCTCTTCGCTGACGGTGACCGAAAACGTGGCTTTGCCGCTGATCGAGCACGCCGGGCTGTCGCGCAATGATGCCGAGCACTTGGCCGGGGTGAAACTGGCCCTTGCCGGGTTGCCGATTTCGGCTGCCGACAAGTATCCGGCCTCGTTGTCGGGCGGCATGATCAAGCGCGCAGCGCTGGCCCGCGCCTTGGCCCTGGACCCGGACATCCTTTTTCTCGACGAGCCCACGGCTGGCCTGGACCCGATCGGTGCTGCGGCATTTGACCAGTTGATCCTTACCCTGCGCGATGCTCTGGGCCTGTCGGTGTTCCTGATCACCCACGACCTCGACACCCTGTACACCATCACCGACCGCATCGCGGTGCTGTCGCAGAAGAAAGTCCTGGTGGCCGGCCCGCTGGCCGAGGTCGAGAAAACCAACGACACCTGGATCCAAGAATACTTTCACGGCCCACGCGGGCGTGCAGCCGAACAGGCTGCCACCCGTGCCGGGCAGGAGCGCTGAGCAATGGAAACCCGAGCCCATCACGTCCTCATCGGCCTGGTCACCGTTCTGGTGGTGGCCGGGGCCATGCTGTTCGGCCTGTGGCTGGCCAAGTCCAGTGTCGACGACGCCTTCAAGGATTACGAAGTAGTGTTCAACGAAGCCGTGTCTGGCCTTTCCCGTGGCAGCACGGTGCAGTACAACGGCATCAAGGTGGGCGACGTGTCCACCCTGCGCCTGGACCCGAAAGACCCGCGCCGGGTATTGGCACGGGTGCGTCTGAGCGCCGATACCCCGGTGAAGGAAGACACCCAGGCCAAACTGACCCTGGCCGGCGTCACCGGCAACTCGTTCATCCAGCTCAGCGGCGGCACCCCGCAAAGCCCCGAGCTTAAAGGCAAGGATGGCAAGCTGCCGGTGATCGTCGCTTCGCCATCGCCAATCTCGCGTCTGCTCAACGACAGCAGCGACCTGGTGACCAACATCAACATGCTGCTACACAACGCCAACCAGATGTTCTCCGAGGACAACATAGGCCACCTCAGCAACACGCTGGCCAACCTCGACAAGACCACCGGCGCCTTTGCCGGCCAGCACGGCAGCATCGCCGAGGCCATCGAGCAGCTGGTGCAGGTTGGCAAGCAGGCCAGTGCCACCCTGGCCGAAACCCAGGCGCTGATGCGAAATGCCAACGGCCTGCTGGGTAGCGAAGGCAAACAGGCGATCGGCAGCGCCGAACAGGCCATGCAGTCACTGGCCCAAAGCACGGCAACCATCAATAACCTGCTCAAGAACAACAGCGAGGCTATCGGTGACGGCGCCCAGAGCCTGAACCAACTCGCCCCAGCCATTCGCGAACTGCGCGAAACCCTTAACGCACTCAAAGGCATTTCCCGGCAACTGGAAGCCGATCCAAGCGGCTACCTGCTGGGCCGCGACAATAACAAGGAGTTCCAGCCATGAATCCGTTACGCCTGCTGACCCTTGTGGTTGCGCTGAGCCTGGCCAGCGCCTGCTCGATCCTGCCGAAAAGTGAACCTGTGGACCTTTATCGCCTGCCGGTGAATCAACCCAGCCGCACGGCACCGGCGCTGGACTGGTCATTGCGCCTGAACAAGCCGCTGGCCAGTGAAGTGTTGGCCGGGCCAAGGATTGCCGTGATTCCCCAAGGCAATGTGGTGAGCAGCTACAAGGGCGCGCGCTGGAGCGATGCGGCCCCGGTGCTGCTGCGCAACCGCTTGCTCGATGGGTTCCAGCGAGAGGGCCAGGTACAGCGCCTCAGCGCCGACGACAGCAACCTGCAGGCTGACTACGAGTTGGCCGGCGAGCTGCTGGCATTTCAGAGTGAATACCGCACAGATGGGGTTGTGGAGGTGGTGATCCGCTATGACGCTCGCTTGGTCCAGGGCCGCAACCAACGTATCCTGGCTAGCAAGCGCTTCGAAATCCGCCAACCGCTGAACGACAAACAGGTATCAGCAGTGGTCGCAGGCTTCGGCCAGGCCAGCGACCAGCTGGTGGGGCAAGTCGTAAACTGGACCATCACCCAGGCCAATCAGGCACAGCTGAAGGTTCAGGCAAAGAACCAATAGCAGACAAAGATCGCCGCGATCACGCCGGACAACTCAGCCAGCAGCGCGCATCCCACCGCATGGCGCACGCGCTGGATACCCACGGCACCAAAGTACACCGCCAACACATAGAAGGTGGTTTCGGTACTGCCCTGGATAGTCGCCGCCAGCAGCGCCGGAAAACTGTCCACGCCGTGGGTCTGCATGGTCTCGATCAGCATCGCCCGTGCAGCGCTGCCAGAGAGCGGTTTGACCAGCGCCGTCGGCAAGCCTTCGACGAAGCGTGTATCCATGCCCATCCAGTTCACCGCATGGCGAATGCCTTCCAAGGCCAGCTCGAGGGCGCCTGACGCACGCAGTACACCCACCGCCACCAACATCGCCACCAGGTAAGGCAGCAGGTTCTTGGCCACATCAAAGCCTTCCTTGGCGCCTTCGACAAAGGCTTCATAGACCTGCACGCGTCTCAGGGCGCCGATCACCAGGAACAACGTGATCACGCCAAACAACGTGAGGTTGCCCAGGACTGACGACAGACTTGCCAGCGCAGCCGCCGACAACGAGCCAAGAAAAGCCATGAAACCACCCAGCAGCAAAGCGCCGGGAATAAAGTAGGCGAGCACGACCGGATCCCACAGGCGTAAGCGCTGCATCACCGCCACTGACAGCAGGCCAACCAAGGTCGAGACGCTGGTAGCCAGCAAGATTGGCAGGAACACCATGGCCGGGTCTGCCGCACCTTGCTGGGCCCGATACATGAAGATGGTCACCGGCAGCAGGGTCAGCGACGAGGCGTTGAGCACAAGGAACAGAATCTGCGCATTGCTTGCCGTAGTGCTGCTGGGGTTCAGCTCCTGCAGCGCCCGCATGGCCTTCAGGCCAATCGGCGTGGCGGCATTGTCCAGGCCCAGGCCGTTGGCGGCGAAGTTCATGGTGATCAGGCCCAGGGCCGGGTGGCCAGGCGGCACCTCCGGCATCAAACGAGCGAACAGCGGGCCCAAAACCTTGGCCAGCCATTCGACGATGCCGGCTTTTTCGGCGATTTTGAGAAAGCCCAGCCATAGGGTCAGCGTGCCGAACAGCAACACCATTACCTCGACCGACAGCTTGGCCATGGCGAAGATGCTTTCGACCATTGCCGCGAAGATGCCAGCGTTGCCACCTACCAGCCATTGGGCCAGGGCGGACACCGCCGCCACCAGGAAAAAGCCGAGCCAAAGGCCGTTGAGCATCCGTATGTTCCCCCTCAAAAGTGCCCGAATAATAGCGTATCGCAGCCTGTGACTGGCGATCGCGAGCCTTTGCAGGTGCGGCTCAAAATCTCGCAGATAACAAAAAGCCCCGACAGGTCGGGGCTCTTGGTCAAACAGCCATCAGGCTCAGCGCTTGGCGGTTTCGCCAACCACTACAGCTTCCCGCTTCTCGGCCATCAGCGAGGCATAGTACTTCTCGCCCTTGACCGCGTCGTACATGCCTTCCCAGCGAGCAATGACCAACGCAGCCAAGGCGTTGCCCACAACGTTCAGCGCAGTCCGGGCCATGTCCATGATGCGGTCCACACCGGCGATGAAGGCCAGGCCTTCCAGCGGGATGCCCACGCTGCCCAGGGTGGCCAGCAGTACCACGAACGATACGCCCGGCACACCAGCGATACCTTTGGAGGTGACCATCAGGGTCAGTACCAACAGGAGTTGCTGGCTCCACGACAGGTCGATACCGTACAGCTGAGCAATGAAGATCGCCGCGATGCTCTGGTACAGGGTCGAACCGTCGAGGTTGAACGAGTAGCCGGTCGGAACCACGAACGAGCAGATCGACTTTGGCGCACCGTACTTCTCCATCTTCTCGATCACCCGCGGCAGCACGGTTTCCGAACTGGAGGTGGAGTAGGCCAGGATCAGCTCATCTTTCATGATGCGCATGATCTTGATCACCGAGAAGCCGAACACGCGGGCCACCAGGCCCAGCACCATGAAGGCGAAGAAGGCGATCGCGAAGTACACCAGCAGCACCAGCTTGGCCAGCGGCAGCAGCGAGCTGAAACCGAAGTTGGCCACGGTCACGGCAATCAGGGCGAACACGCCGATCGGGGCGTAGTTCATGATCATGTGAGTGACCTTGAACATGGTTTCCGAGACGGCCTGGAAGGTACGAACCAGCGGGTCACGCAGCTCTGCCTGCAGGCTCGACAGGCCCAGACCGAACATCACCGAGAAGAAGATGATCGGCAGCATTTCGCCACGCATCAGCGCTGCGAAGATGTTCGACGGGATCAGGTTCAGCAGGGTTTCGATGAACGCGTGCTCATGCTGCACTTCGGCCGCTGTCGCCTGGTACTTGGAGATGTCCACAGTGCCCAGAGTGCTCATGTCGATGCCGGCGCCCGGATGGAACAGGTTGGCCAGCACCAGGCCTACGACGATGGCGATCGTGGTCACTACTTCGAAGTAGATGATGGTCTTCAGGCCGATGCTGCCCAGTTTCTTCGCGTCGCCAACACCGGCGATACCCACGATCAGCGACGAAATCACGATCGGGACAACGATCATCTTGATCAGGCGGATGAAGATGTCACCAGCGGGCTGAAGGACGTTGCTGATCCACCATGCCTTTTCTGCACTGAAATGATTCAGTAGAGCGCCGATTGCAACACCCAGGACCAGACCGATGACGATCTGCCAGGCGAGGCTCAGTTTTGCCTTCTTCATGTCTTTACCCTTTGTTTTAGTGGTCATGGCACCTGGCGGAAACGCGCGTAACAGAGCCATAGGCAAGGTCACGGGCAGTAAGGGCTTCCGTAAGGCGACGTCATGTAAGGACACCGCAGGCGAGCGACAAGGCGCTCTGGCCAGCGAAAAAGGCGGCAACTATTGCGACGGCAAGGGGCGAAAGCTAATGCCGGAAACGCATAACCCATGCCGTTTATGCATACCATTTTCGACCTAGCCGGCAGCTTCGCAAGTGCTTGATTTATAACATTCGGAATCCCGAACAAGACCAAACCGCCATATTTCGGCAGATTTGGCAGTACAGATTAGGTATGAAAGATGGCCTGTTCGACAATCCGAATGGCGGAAATGCCACTTGTAGGCGCACCGAGATAGTCGAAAAAAATTTGATGTACGGTCGAGACAAAATGTGTCTCAAGGGAAAAAACGCGCAAGGGAAGCGACGTTTCGTACAGGCTCCTCGGAAGTCAGGTCTCGCAAGGTATCCCTGTGACACCGCCGACCTGAGACTTCCGATTTCGCCTTTCCTGACCCGGCCCATTACTGGAGGCACTCCCTGTACCCCTAGGCCACTCCGATCCTGTAACAACCAGAACAGCCCGGCCCCTTGGTCATGTGCTACCCCTCCTCGGGGCGGCGCATCATAGAAGGCTGAACTATAGAAAGCTTCAGCTTCTATTACGTGACAGTGAGTGACCTTTCATCCGTACCGGCAACAAATGCTCAGTACCAGTTCGGGTCACGCTTGAGCTGCTCCTGCAGCATTGCCTTCATGCCGTCGTCGGGTTCGCCCAGCCAGCGATACTGCGCGTGACGGGTGGGCGACTTGTCGCTCGGCAAACCTTCGGGTACCTCCACCAGCATCCCGTAGGCATCATCCTTGTCCCAACTGAACGCCACGATCAGCCGCTTGTAGGTGCAATTGTCCTGTTTTTCGCACAACGGGCCGACCAGGTACTTGTCGCCGTCTTCAGTAACGGCAGACATCTGCTGCTGGGCACTGCCGGTCAGGTTGACCACCCAATCGGGTAGGCGTTCCTCGCCTTCAATGGTGTCCTGCCAGGTTTCCCGGTACTCCGGGTCCGAGCCGAGTAGCTGGTCGACCCGAACCTGGCCGTCATTTGCCGCCATGGCTGCCGCGCTACCGCCCAGCAGCAGGGCGGCGACCACGGCTGAACGAAGCTTCCTGCCCATCTTCAACCTCGCCCGCGTCCAAAGAAGAAGGAGGCTACAAACAACACCAGGAAGACAATGAACAGGATCTTGGCGATACCTGTAGCAGCGCCCGCGATACCACCGAAGCCCAGTACGGCGGCGACAATGGCGATGATGAGGAAAGTGATAGCCCAACTCAGCATGGTAGTTCTCCTTTCTTTTTGCGGAATCGATCCGGCCGTCAGGTCAAAAAACCCAGCGTTCCTGAGGAACAACTTTTTCCACAGTGGCCGGTGAGGCAATGGCCTGGCCAGCTGGCTGCCAGTCAGCGGCCTTGACCAAGGTGTTGGCACGAGTTGCCTGAATCTGCGTCAACAGGGCAGTTTGAGCTGCCACCTGCTCAGCCAGACGCGCCGTCTGCAAGCTGTAATAGAAGAGGCCAGCGGCCAAGGTCAGCAGCATCGCCATGCCGAGGGTCAGCACCTGGCGCAAAGGCAGTGCGGCGCTCTGCGAGCGGGCGACGGGTTGGCGATTCATGCTGGCTCCTCCTGCTGTAATTTTTGTTCAAACCTGAACAGGTAATTGCAGCCTGCATGCCAGCCTTTTGATTTTGATAAAATCCTTATAAATCAACTAGTTATGCAATTAACAGTTACACCACGAGGACGTATCCTGCACGATGACGCCTGTGGGGTCGTGCGAATTGCACGATCAGCCTTCGACCTTGGTGGCCACCTTCAGCAGGTCAGCATCCACGCCACGTACGCCGATGATCTGCCGGGCGATCTCAACAGCGATGGTTTTCTGCTCCGCGCTAACCACCTCGCCCGAGAGCCGCACCATGCCTGCTTCGCTGACCACCCTCAGGTTCAGGCCATCAAGGTTGCGACTGAAGCGATAGCTGCTCTGGACCTTGTCGACGATCCAGCTGTCGCTTGGTTGCGGCCCGGTTGGCGCGCCCACTGGTGTTTCCCGCGCCTTGGCCATGGCGGCGGTATCGAGGCTGACCAGGTTGTTGACCAGATACACGCCGTCGGTGGTTCGCGCTATCACACCCGCCAGCTCCTTGGCTTCGGCACTGTCGACCTTGCCACGCAACGTCACCACACCCTCACTGCTTTGTACTTCTATTGGTGCCTTTTCGGTGGTACGGCTCCACAACAGCCGTGCACGCACCACAGCAGACAGGGTCACGTCTTCCAGGCGCTGAGCGTAGGCACGCAGCTCCAGCGGACGCTCCACCAGTTGGGTATTGAGCTGTAGCAGGTTCTCCACCTGTTCGATGCCCCGGGTAGCACGGGCCACATCCTCGGCCAACTGCCGCTCGACCTCGTTCTCCACCTCACCGGAAAGCCGCGCCTGCTTGCCGTTCACTTCAACCTTGATACGAAACGGGTCGAGCATCCGGTTCAGTGACAAAGCGGTCTGCAGGGCGCCTTCCAGGCGCGCGTCCTGCACAGGGTCGGCGAATGCTGGGGTAAATATTGGCAACAGGGTGACGGCCAAAACGGCTGTACGCAGGGAAAAGGGCATGACAGTGCCTCCTTCGTGGGCAAAAACTGAAAATCATCGCAACCAATGTGCCAGCGTGTGCCTCTAAGCAAATCATTGAAGAATCGCGGCTCGTGGGCATCGTTTGGCCATTGGCTAGCATGCAAAGGACAGAATCCTTCAGAATTGACCATGCAACTTGCCCGATTTTTCCCACACTAAATAAAGATCTATCCTAAGGAGCACAGGAAATGGAATCAGCCCAGGACAACCAAGGCCGCATTCTGCTGGTGGATGACGAGTCCGCAATCCTGCGCACCTTCCGCTACTGCCTGGAAGACGAGGGCTACAGCGTGGCCACGGCCAACAGTGCCGCCCAGGCAGAGAGCCTGCTGCAACGCCAGGTGTTCGACCTGTGCTTCCTCGATTTGCGCCTGGGTGAAGACAACGGCCTCGACGTGCTGGCGCAAATGCGTATCCAGGCCCCGTGGATGCGGGTGGTGATCGTCACTGCGCACTCGGCGATCGACACCGCAGTAGACGCCATCCAGGCCGGCGCTGCCGACTACCTTGTCAAACCGTGCAGCCCCGACCAGTTACGCCTGGCCACCGCCAAGCAACTGGAGGTGCGCCAGCTTTCTGCGCGCCTGGAAGCTCTGGAAGGTGAAGTACGCAAACCCAAGGACGGCCTCGATTCCCATAGCCCGGCCATGATGGCGGTGCTTGAAACTGCCCGCCAAGTCGCCATCACCGACGCCAACATCCTCATCCTTGGCGAATCGGGTACCGGCAAGGGCGAGCTGGCACGGGCCATCCATGGCTGGAGCAAACGTGCACGCAAAGCCTGTGTGACCATCAACTGCCCATCGCTTAACGCCGAGTTGATGGAAAGCGAGCTATTCGGCCATACCCGCGGCGCCTTCACCGGCGCCAGCGAAAGTACCCTGGGGCGGGTCAGCCAGGCTGACGGGGGCACGCTATTCCTCGACGAGATCGGCGATTTCCCGCTGACCTTGCAACCCAAACTGCTGCGTTTCATCCAGGACAAGGAATACGAACGCGTCGGTGACCCGGTTACCCGACGTGCCGATGTGCGTATCCTGGCTGCCACCAACCTCAACCTCGAAGAGATGGTGCGCGAAAGCCGCTTCCGCGAAGACCTGCTGTATCGCTTGAACGTGATTACCCTGCACCTGCCCCCCCTGCGCGAGCGCAGTGAAGACATCCTCATCCTGGCCGACCGCTTCCTCGCCCGTTTCGTCAAGGAATACTCCCGCCCCGCCCGTGGTTTCAGTGATGAGGCGCGCGCCGCCCTGCTCAATTACCGCTGGCCCGGCAACATTCGCGAACTGCGCAACGTAGTAGAACGGGCCAGCATCATCTGCCCGCAGGAGCGCGTGGAAATCAGCCACCTGGGCATGGGTGAACAACCCGCCGGCAATGCCCCACGCGTAGGTGCCGCGCTTAGCCTGGATGAGCTGGAACGTGCCCATATCGGTGCCGTACTGGCCGCCAGCGATACCCTCGATCAAGCCGCCAAGACCTTGGGCATCGATGCTTCTACCCTGTACCGCAAGCGCAAGCAGTACAACCTATGAAATGGCCGCCCATGAAGCTGCGCACGCGGCTTTTCCTTAGCATCTCGGCGCTCATCACTGTGGCGTTGCTAGGGCTGCTGCTGGGCCTGGTCAGCATGCTGCAGATGGCTACAGTGCAACAGCAGCTGGTGCGCGATACCACCCATGCCCTGGAAGTGGGGCTGAAGTTGCGCCAGAACCTGGGCGAACAGCTGATGCTCATTCTCGATGAGAACACCGCCCCGGAAAGCCTGCGGCTGCTGCAGGACAATTTCCAGGACCTGCTCAACCAAGGGCTGGAGCAAGGCGGTGAGCGCACCGGTTTCAGCAAAGCCAGCAGCAATTACCAGTCCTTCCTCCAGACCTATCGCGACAGCGCCACACCCGCTCGTAGCATGGGTGTCGATCAGCCGCTTGGAGCTGCGTTCAATCAGGTGCGCACCGACCTGATCGATTCCCATAAGCAAGCATTGGACCTGATTACCCGCAGCGAGGAACGCACCCGTGACCGCGCCTTGCTGGTCAGTGGTGTACTCGGCCTGATGGGGCTGGTGGTATTGGTACTGGGCTTTATCACCGCGCACAACATCGCCCGGCGTTTCGGCCAACCGATCGAAGCCTTGGCCAAGGCAGCCGACCAATTGGGCAAGGGCAATTTCGACGTTACCTTGCCGGTCACCCAGGCCGCCGAGCTTAACCAGCTGACCCGCCGTTTTGGTCTGATGGCCGATGCCTTGCGCAAGCACCAGGCCACCAACGTTGACGAACTGTTGGCCGGCCAGCAGCGTTTACAAGCCGTGCTCGACAGCATCGACGACGGCCTGCTGATCATCGACCGCCAGGGCCGCCTCGAGCACCTCAACCCGGTGGCACAGCGTCAGCTGGGCTGGAACGACAGCCGCGTGGGCAGCAGCCTGGTCGAAGCCTTGCAGCGACCCGAGCTTGAGCAACAACTGCGCCAGGTTCTGCGCGGGGGCAGCCTCGACCGCCCACCGGACGACCTGAACATGGAGGTCGATGAAGAATCACGCCTGCTCACCTACAGCCTGACCCCCGTCAGCCACCCGCAGGGGCCAATCCTCGGCGCGGTGATGGTACTGCACGATGTGACCGAGCAAAGGGCCTTCGAGCGGGTGCGCAGCGAATTCGTGCTGCGCGCCTCCCACGAACTGCGCACCCCGGTCACCGGCATGCACATGGCCTTCGGCCTGCTGCGCGAGCGGGTCAAGTTCCCGCCCGAGGCCCGCGAGTACGACCTGCTGGAAACCATCGGCGAAGAAATGCAGCGCCTGACCCAACTGATCAATGACCTGCTCAACTTCTCCCGTTATCAAAGCGGGTTGCAAAAGCTCGAGCTGGCCCCCTGTGCCATCGACGAACTGCTGGAGCAGGCGCAATTGCGCTTTGCCGAACAGGCTGCGAACAAGCAGATCGAACTGATCAAGGAACTGGACCCGCCGCTACCGCGTATCCAGGCCGACGTCGCCCAACTGGACCGCGTGCTGGACAACCTGCTGCACAACGCCATCCGCCACACTGCCAACGGCGGGCGCATACGCCTGCATGCCCGACGCCATGCGGAACGGGTGATCATCAGCGTCGAGGACAACGGCGAGGGCATTTCCTATGGGCAGCAAGGGCGCATCTTCGAGCCCTTCGTGCAGGTAGGTCGCAAGAAAGGCGGCGCTGGGCTGGGCCTGGCGCTGTGCAAGGAGATTGTGCAGTTGCACGGAGGGCGCATGGGCGTGTTTTCCCGGCCAGGGCAGGGGACCCAATTCTACATGGCGTTGCCGGTCTGACTGCTTTACCGCACCTACACCCGCCGCGGCAGGTGTCCGCGAGTCACCAACTCGGCAAACTGCCGGGCGTTCAGCGGCCGGGCAAACAGCCAGCCCTGGCCATAATTGACCCCCTCGCTGTTCAGCAGCACGGCCTGGTCCTCGAACTCGATACCTTCGGCAATTACCCGCAGGTGCAAGTCATGGGCCATGCGGATGATATGCGGGGCCACGCCACTACTGGCGGCATCGTGGCCCAGAGCGTCGATGAATGCCTTGTCGATCTTCAGGCAGTCCACTGGAAGGGTTTGCAGGTAGGCCAGGCTGCAATAACCGGTACCAAAATCGTCGATCAGCACCTGGTGCCCCACGGCGCGTAGCGCCTGCAGGTTGTCACGGGCGACCACCACGTCAATCAGGCCGCGCTCGGTCACCTCGAAGGCAATCTGGCTGGGCGCCACTCGATGCAAGGCCAACAAGCGCGCCGCCACCCGGCCAATACGGGGCACCATCACATCGCAGGCCGCCAGGTTTATCGAGATGTATAGCTTGGGGTGCGAACGCAGTAGCTGCCCTAGCTGTTCAAGCACACGCTGCAGGACAAAGTCGGTGATCTGGCGGATCTGCCCGGTATTTTCCGCCAGCGGGATGAACAGGTCCGGGCTGGTCAGGGTGCCGTCCGGGCGGCGCCAGCGAACCAAGGCCTCGGCGCCCACACAGCGCCGGCTGTCGAGCTCGATGATTGGCTGGTAGAGCACCTGCAGCTCTCCACGACGCAAGGCATTCTGCAACTCTGAGCTCATCGACCGCCGTTGCAGAATCAACTGGAGTACCAACCAACCGATGCAGCAGGCCGCCAGCACGCTGCCGGGGAACAGCAACCAGAGCATGCCGTTCATCCTCAGCGGCAGACTGGCCCTCGGGGCAATCAGCACCAACTGGTAATCCGGCGACTTGGTCGGCATTCGGTAGATAAGCCGGTCACTGAGTTCCAGCAGCGACTTTTGGCTGGTCGACCAGGCCGAGGGCGGCGGCCATACCTGTGGCGGGCCGAGCACCGGAATGGCCCGGGCACCGTTGTCCAGCACCACGACCAGGCTGCCGCCCGGGGGCAGGTCCACCACATCGGTCAAATGCCCACGGGAGGTGGAAACCAGAAACTTGCCCCGACCCAGCATCAGTGCTGCCAGGTTCTCGTTCGGCTCGGTGGTGGTGTTAAGCCAGTAGCTGTAAGTCGGCCCCTGGATATCCGGCGCCCGCAAGGGAACGAACGCTCGCTCATCACCGCGGTTGGAGCAGGCAACATCACCATCCACATAAGCAGCTTCATAGATGAACCGCGAGTTCAGGCCAACCTGTTGCAAGGCTGCCAGCATTGCCGGGCTGCAGCCACGCAGGGGTTGGGCCTGCAGCAGATCGACCCCTTCGCGTAACTGGCCGAACACCTGTTCGAGCCGCTCCAGAAAACGCTCGCCCTGAGCATTCATTTGTTCGCTTTCGCTTTGTTTCATTTGTTGCAGGGCAATGCCGATGCTGGCAGAGAGCAACACCGCGGCGCTGGCCAGCGCTGCCAAAGTGGCCAGCATCCAGGGACGGTAAAAAATTTGGCGCAGCAAGGCGATGAAGGCTGACATCAATGGCATCCAGTTGATAACCAAGGTATAGCAACTGAATCAAGAATCACCTTCACCGTTTGGCGCTTCGCTGCAATCCTCCTACGCTCTTTTTAGAGGCAGCCTCGTGGCCGTGATGAGACCATTAACGTTGGTACGACTGCGTCGACCAAACCCGACTCTTCGCAGCGCAAGGCCGCTGCAACAAATACCCCGCCCGCCGTGTCTCAACGCATGCGGTTAAGTACCTGCAGCATCGCTGCTGTCTGCGCATCCGGCATGCCGTCGAAACGCTGCGGGCGGAAGCGCATCTGGAACGCGGCGATTACATGGCGTGTGGCTACATCCAGCACACCGGTCTGATCGATCTGATAGCCAAACCGTGCCAGCTCCTGCTGGTACCAGCCAACGCTTGGCGGGTTGACGCTGAAGTAGGCCTGCTGCCGTGCCACGGCGTTGGCATCCGGCCAGACACCCAGCCCGGCATCGGCCAAGCGCTTCCACGGAAACAAGGGTCCCGGGTCCAGCTTGCGCAACGGGGCGATGTCACTGTGGCCGATGATATGGCGTGGTTCGATGTTGTTGCGTTTGACAATGTCCTTGAGCAGCGCGATCAACGACTGGATCTGCGCCTCGCTGTAAGGGTGCCAGACCCGGCCGTTCGGGGTGTCGGTGAAGCCCGGATTGACGATCTCGATACCAATGGACGAGGAGTTCAGCCAGGTGCGCCCCTGCCACTGGCTATCACCGGCATGCCAGGCACGACGGTTTTCATCCACCAGTTGATACACCTTGGCCGGACCATCGCCGATCAGGTAATGGCTGCTGACCTCACCATGGGTAAGCAGCGCCAGGGAGCGCTCCAGCGAAGCATTGGTGTAATGCAGGACAATGAACTGGATGCGGTTGTCCTGATTGACCGAAGGGTGGCTGCGGTCGATGCGCAGGCCTGTCGAGCAACCGGCGACAGACAACAGCAAAAAGGAAATCAGGGTTTTCTTAAGCGTGGAAAGCACGTCAGTGGCCTCAGCGTACGAGTGCTACAGTATAACGTGCTCGCCTGCGCTGTGCCTGCCGAGGCGACGGCGGCTGGCTAGCCCTGCTCAACGCGATTTCGCCCCTGCTCCTTTGCCCGGTACAGCGCTGCATCGGCTCGTTTGAGCACCTGGTCGCTGCGCTCGCCAGAGTGGAATGCGCCCAAGCCGATGGAGGTGGTGATCACCACCCGCTCACCCTTGAAGTGGAATGGGCAGGCTTCGACTGTGGCGCGCAACACCTCGGCCATTTGCGCGGCGACTGCCGGCGTGGTCTGCGGCAGCAGCAAGACGAATTCCTCGCCGCCAAACCGGGCGATAAAATCACGGGCCCGAAGACGCTTGCGCAACTGGTCGGCAACGATCTTGAGGACCTTGTCCCCAGCCAGATGCCCATAGTTGTCGTTAATGCGCTTGAAATGGTCCAGGTCAAGAATCGCCATCGCCAGATGGCCACCGTTTTCCTTCCATTCGAGCATTTCGCGTTCGACTCGCTCGCTCCAGGCCGCACGGTTGGGCAGGCCGGTGAGCGGGTCCAGCAGAGCTTTCTGGCGCTGCTCCTCCAGGTGCTCGCGATAACCAAGTGCTTCATGCTCCATGCTCGCCACCCGCTCCGACAAGCCTTGCAGTCGATCGGCCAGTTCCTGCTCGCGGCGATCACGCTCGTGCTTGTGCTCGTCCATGGTCACCAGCAAGCCTTCCAGGCGGTTTTCCAGAATGTGCTTGAGGCTGTCTACATCGGCGGCACCTTGCACGCTGCTCTGCAGGCCGTCGACGTGTTCACGCAGTTGACTATCCAGTTCGCGGGCAGCGGTGCTGTTGTCAGCATGGCCGGCGCTGGCCTCGTGCAGATGACTCTGGAAACCTTCCAGGCGTTCATTGAGCTGCTGCAGGTAAGTTTCGAATTCGTGCTGGCCGCTGTCGGTGATCGCCAACATGAGTACTGCCAAGTCATCCAGCACCGGAATCAGCTCATACCAGTTCAATCCGCGGGCAACCCGCTCGCGCATTTCCAGCGCCTGAGCCTTGTGTCGCTCGGGCAGACTGAGGTCATCGAGCAGACCGATCAGGGTCTGCTCAATGTGCGCGGCAACCTGGCTGTAAGGCGGCTCCACTGCGTAGGGCAGTGCATAGGGACCGTCTTCACCAAGGATTTCTTCAAGGGCTTGTAATGGTTCTGCGTCAGCCAACGGCTCGCTGACGGCAACTGCAACCTCTGGCAGTGGCACTTTATGCTGTGGCAACGGGACTGGCGGCATTTCCGCCGTTTCGATCAGAGCCGGGCCAAGCGCCTCCAGCTCAAGCTCGGGCGCTTCGGCCACCTCGACAGTCGGAGCAGCAGGGGCCGCCAGCGGTTGTAGCGCATCGACGTCATCGGGCTGCGAGGGCTCGGTACTGCCGGCTGCCAAGGGCACAACCTCTTCAACTGGCAACGCCACCGGCGCAAGCTCTGGTCCTGCCTGTACATCTTCCTCGCGGCTTCCAAACAACCGCTGCAGAAAACCCGGTCGGGCTTCTTCACCCGTCTTGCCAAGGGCCGACAGCGCGCGCCCCTGCAGGCCACTCAACTCGCCCAACAGTGGCGGCAGCTCGCGTGACTGGGCAACCCCACCGTCGAGTTTCTTCGCCAGTTTTTTCAATGACCGCGAGATATCACTGGGTAGCGGGAGGCCTTGCAGTTGGCCAACCAGTGCGGTCAGCGCATCGCTGACCTGGTTCATGCGGGCTTCGCGACGCTGTTCGGAATCCAGTACCGCTTTCTCAAGGCGCGGAATCAAGCCGGCGAGGCCGGCGTCCATGTTGCTGCTGCGAATGACGTCGCGCATTTCCTTCATGCACTCGTCTACCACCTTGTCACTGCCTTCAGCAGCCAGGGTGCTGCGCACCAGACCTCGACGCAGCAGGTCAAGGCGGGCGTCCCAACGACGCTCGAGCTTTTCTTGCTGCTCGATGCTTTTAAGGTATTTTTCTTTCCAGCGCTCAGCGTCTTCAGTCATGCCCGGGTCCGCAAACGGTGATGGCAATTAGCTCAAAACCGGCAGCGTATCCACAGTCAATGCATCAGGCAATCGAATCTCGACTGCAACGGGAAGGTGGTCCGAAATTGGCTGCGCCAGCACCTCGACACGTTCCAGTGTGAGGCTTGAGCTGAGCAGAATATGATCAAGGCAACGCTGCGGTCGCCAGCTGGGGAAAGTGGCCTCGACTTGCGGGGCGACCAGGCCCAGGTCGCGCAGCGGCGAGTGCTCGAGCAGGTCAGTGGCGTGGGTGTTCATGTCGCCCATCAGCACCTGGTGACGGTAACCGCCAATCAGCTCGCGGATATACCCCAGCTGCAGGGCGCGGGTCTTGGCCCCCAATGCCAGGTGCATCATCACCACTATCAACGCATCGTCACCTTCGCCAAACCGGACCAGGATCGCACCACGCCCGGCCGGGCCAGGCAACGGATGGTCTTCGAGCAGTTGAGGCTTCAGGCGGCTGAGCACACCGTTGCTGTGCTGGGCAAAACGCCCAAGGTTGCGGTTGAGCTGCTGGTACCAATAGGGGAAGGCCCCCAAGTGGGCCAGGTGTTCGACCTGGTTGACGTAACCCGAGCGCAGGCTGCCACCATCGGCTTCCTGCAGGGCCACCAGGTCGAAGTCGCCCAGCAGCCTGCCGATTTTCTGCAGGTTGCCGGCACGCCCGTTATGCGGCAGCAGGTGCTGCCAGCTACGCGTCAGGTAATGGCGGTAGCGCTCGGTGCTTATGCCCACCTGGATGTTGAAACTGAGCAACCGCAGGCGGCCATCCTCGGGCAGGCCCGGGGCCTGCAGGTGATGCTCGTTGACCTGCGGCTCGTGCAGGCTAATGCCACGCGTAGCTCTGAAGCGGGGCATGGATGGCGCCGCCTACTTGGCGGCGCGCTCCTTGTCGATCAGCTGGTCGGCGACATTCAGCACGCCTTCCGGTCCGCCGGCAGTACCCAGGTCGAAGCGGTACTTGCCGTTGACGACCATACTCGGTACGCCGGTGATTTCATACTTCTTCGCCAGTTCCTTGGCCTGTTTGACCTGGCCTTTGATGGCGAACGAGTCGAAGGTAGCGAGGAACTTGTCCTTGTCAACGCCTTGAGTGGCGAGGAAGTCGGCCATGTCGTTCTTGTCGGTCAGGCGCTTGTGCTGGTTCTGAATGGCATCGAACACCGCCGCGTGCACCTTGTGCTCGACGCCCATGGCTTCGAGGGTCAGGAACATCTGGCCGTGCGCATCCCACGGGCCACCGAACATGGCAGGTACGCGCTTGAAGTTGACGTCCTTGGGCAGCTTTTCAGCCCAAGGGTTGATGGTCGGCTCGAAGTGGTAGCAGTGTGGGCAGCCGTACCAGAACAGCTCGACGACTTCGATCTTGCCAGGTACGGAAACCGGAACAGGGTTGCTCAGCTCGATGTATTCCTTGCCAGCAACAGGCTCGGCGGCCTGAACGGCAGTCATACCGAATACGCTGGCGGCGACCAGCGCAGCGCTGAGAATCAGTTTACGCATGCTTTACTCCTGAGCAGTCATGAGTCGCCACGACGCGACCTGCACTGAGACAGGCCGGGAAGGGCTCGAGTTCTGTAGTGTAACGGCTGCGGACGGAAAAAAGGGCAGCCCGGCCGCCCTTTCATCATTGGCCTACAACATTAACCGAAAGTTAATGCAGGCCCTGGATGTAGCTGGCCAACGCTTCGATATCATGGTTGCTCAGCTTGCCAGCGATAGTGCGCATGGTCATGGCATCGCCATCGTTGGTGCGGTTGCCTTCGCGGAAGTCAGTGAGCTGCTTGGCCACGTACTGCGAGTGCTGCCCGCCCAGGTGCGGGAAGCCAGCCAGGGCGATGCCCGCGCCGTTAGGCGAGTGGCAGCCAGTGCACGCTGGCATGCCCTTTTCCAGGTCGCCGCCGTTGAACAGCGCACGGCCGCGCTCGACCAGCTTGGGATCGGCGGCACCCACGCTGCCTTTCTGGCTGGAGAAGTAGGCAGCGATATCGGCCAGATCCTGGTCGCTGAATGCGGCCAGCATGCCGGTCATTTCCAGCACGGTACGCTTGCCCGATTTGATATCGTGCAGTTGTTTTTCGAGATAGCGCTGGCCTTGGCCGGCCAGTTTAGGGAAGTTCGGTGCCAGGCTGTTGCCGTCGGGATTGTGGCAGGCGCCACAGACGGCGGTCTTGGCCTGGCCAGCGGCGGCATCGCCTTTGATAGGTTGCGCAGCAGTGGCCGCACCAGCGACACCCAAGGTCAACAGCAGACTCACGACTAGTTTGTTCATCAGCTAATCCAACACGGCTAAGGGTGAAATGTTATGTATCGGGACTGCCGCTCATCCAAAGGATGACCAAACGGTAGTCCTCGGCACTGCAGTCCATGCACAATCCACGCGGCGGCATAGCCTTGAAACCCTGGGTCACGTGCTTCACCAGTACATCCATGCCTTGCGCCAGCCTTGGCTCCCATGCTGCCCGGTCACCCCGTCTGGGTGCCTGTGGCAACTGCCCGGTGTGACAGGCCGCACACGTGCGGTTGTACAACACCTCGGGATCCTGTGTAGCCTGTGCGCTGAAAAACGGCAGGAACATACCGACAGCAAGCAGCCATTTCGCCATGCGGAACGACCTTCAGGGTTGGGGGCCGCGCTGCGTTCTGTTGCGCGAGCTATTGTTCGACACCCCATGCCCGTTCTCCTTCGCTGGGAGAATGAGCACACAAAAACTGGGGCATTATATACTTCCGCCATCCAAACGGAAACGACACCGCTTGCCAGGCTTGGCTCTACAAAGTCAGGCAACACCCACATCGGATATCCCATGCAAGTCAAGAACCCCATCCTCGGCCTCTGCCAGAAAGCCAAATTCGCCCTCAGCGCAGCCAAGGTCGAACAATGCCCGGACGACCAGGGTTACGAGGTGGCTTTTGCCGGCCGTTCCAACGCCGGCAAATCCAGCGCCCTCAATACCCTGACTCATGCCAGCCTGGCGCGTACCTCGAAAACTCCCGGGCGCACCCAGCTGTTGAATTTCTTCAGTCTGGACGATGAACGGCGTTTGGTCGACCTGCCAGGCTATGGTTATGCAAAAGTTCCTATTCCGCTCAAGCAGCACTGGCAGAAACACTTGGAAGCCTACCTGGGCAGCCGTGAGTGCCTGCGTGGCGTGATCCTGATGATGGACGTGCGTCACCCGATGACCGACTTCGACAAAATGATGCTCGACTGGGCCAAGGCCAGCAGCATGCCGATGCACATCCTGCTGACCAAGGCCGACAAGCTGACCCACGGCGCGGGCAAGAACACACTGCTGAAAGTGCAGTCGGAAATCCGCAAGGGTTGGGGCGATGGCGTGACCATCCAGCTGTTCTCGGCACCCAAGCGTCTGGGTGTGGAGGATGCCTACCGGGTGCTGGCCGACTGGATGGAACTGGAAGACAAGCCGGTCGTTTAATGCTTTGCACTTGAACCGTAGGAGCGGGTTTACCCGCTCCTACGGGGCTCAGTACAAGCCAAACGGCAAATTCCGGGCAAAAAAAACCCCGGACTTCGTATGGGGAGGGGGAAGTTCGGGGTCCAAGTCCGGACCGCTAGGGCGGGGTCCAGATATCTGCCAACACTTAACACAACATAGGAGCATCGAAGGGCTTCACCAGCCATTCAGTTACTCTGAGTTCCGCTTCACCGGTTTAGTTCCGAAGCCCATAAAACTATTTGCGATAGTTTCATGAAACTTAAGCATCCACGGCACTGAGCGGTGCCTGGATCTGCGTCACTACGTCGCAGATCCTACACAGTTTTACCTGCTCAATCAGTGAGCTTCGTCCCAATTCGCACCAACTCCCGCCTCGACCAGCAGCGGCACATCCAGCTGCGCGGCCTGGCTCATGTGGTGGCGAATTTCATCTTTCACCTGCTGCACCAGGTCCTCGCGTACCTCGAGCACCAGTTCGTCGTGCACTTGCAGGATCACCCGGGCATCCAGCCCGCTCTCGCTCAACCAGTTGTCTACTTTGACCATTGCCCGTTTGATGATGTCGGCAGCAGTCCCCTGCATCGGCGCGTTGATCGCCGTGCGCTCGGCGCCCTTGCGCAGGGCAGGGTTCTTGGCATTGATGTCTGGCAGGTACAGCCGGCGGCCAAACAGGGTTTCGACAAAGCCTTGCTCGGCCGCCTGAGCGCGGGTGCGCTCCATATAGGCCAGCACGCCCGGGTAGCGGGTAAAATAGCGATCGATGTAGTCCTGTGACTGCTTGCGATCGACGCCGATTTGCTTGGCCAGGCCAAAGGCGCTCATGCCGTAGATCAGGCCGAAGTTGATGGCCTTGGCGCTGCGGCGCTGGTCGGTGGTGACATCTTCCAGGGCCACTCCGAACACTTCGGCTGCCGTAGCGCGGTGCACGTCCAGGTCGTTGCGGAAGGCATGCAGCAAGCCTTCGTCCTTGGCCAGGTGGGCCATGATGCGCAGCTCGATCTGTGAATAGTCCGCCGCCAGAAGCTTGTAACCCGGGCTGGCGACGAACGCCTGGCGGATACGCCGGCCTTCTGCGGTGCGGATCGGGATGTTCTGCAGGTTTGGGTCGCTCGACGACAACCGGCCGGTGGCCGCCACGGCCTGCTGGTAGGAGGTGTGGATACGCCCGGTGCGCGGGTTGATCTGCCCCGGTAACTTGTCGGTGTAGGTGCTCTTGAGCTTGCTCAGGCTGCGATACTGCATCAGCACCTCTGGCAGCGGGTAGCCTTGCTCGGCCAACTCGTCGAGTACTGCTTCGGCGGTAGATGGCTGGCCCTTGGCAGTCTTGCTCAGCACCGGCATGCCCAGCTTGTCGTAAAGGATCGCGCCCAGCTGCTTGGGCGAACCGAGGTTGAACGCCTCACCGGCGAGCTCGTAGGCACGCAGCTCAAGCTCAGCCATCTTCACGCCCAGCTCACCGCTCTGTACTTTCAACAGCTCGGCATCGACCAGAGCACCCTGGCGCTCGATCCTGGCCAGTACCGGCACCAGCGGCATCTCGATATCCATCAGCACTGGTTGCACGCTCGGCGTCTGTGCCAGGCGGGCCTGCAATACGTGGTGCAGGCGCAGGGTGATGTCGGCATCTTCGGCGGCGTAGGGGCCAGCTTTGTCCAGGTTGATCTGGTTGAAGGTGAGCTGTTTGGCACCCTTGCCGGCGATGTCCTCGAAGGCGATCGTGGTGTGGTCGAGGTACTTCTGCGCCAGGCTGTCCATGTCATGACGGGTGGCGGTGGAGTTCAGCACATACGACTCGAGCATGGTGTCGTAGGCCACGCCGCGCATCTCGATGGCGGGGGAGCCATTGGCGAGGATGTTGATGTCGTACTTGGCATTCTGCCCGACCTTGGCCTTGGCCGGGTCCTCCAGCAGTGGTTTCAGCGCCAGCAGCACGGCCTCGCGGTCCAGCTGAACCGGCGCGCCCTCGTAATCGTGGGCTAGCGGCACATAGGCCGCTTCATGCGGCTCGACAGCGAACGACAGGCCGACCAACTGCGCCTGCTGGGCGTCCAGGCCGGTGGTCTCGGTGTCGAAGGCGAACAGCGGTGCCTGGCGCAGCTTCTCCAGCCAGGCGTCGAAACGGGCCTGGTCGAGAATGGTTTCGTACCTAGGCTCGACCTTGGCCGCCGGCTCCGCAGCCGGGGCAACATCGTCACCGGCCTTGGCCGCATCACGCTGCACCTCGGCGACCCAGCTCTTGAACTCCATCTCGGTGTACAACGCCAACAGCGCCTCGCGGTCAGGTTCACCGCATACCAACGCCTCGACCTCGACGTCCAGCGGCACGTCAACCTTGATGGTGGCCAGCTCGTAGGACAGGAATGCCGCGTCGCGGTGCTCCTCCAGCTTGGCCGGCAAGGTCTTGGCGCCGCGAATGGCCAGCGCTGGCACCTTGTCCAGGTTGGCGTAAAGGTCGCTGAGACCACCGCCGATGCCGGTCAGCAGCCCCACCGCCGTTTTTTCACCCACGCCCGGCACGCCGGGGATGTTGTCGACCTTGTCACCCATCAGGGCCAGGAAGTCGATGATGTGTTCCGGGCCGACGCCGAATTTCTCGTGCACGCCAGCCACGTCCAGCACGCTTCCGGTCATGGTGTTGACCAAGGTAATGTGCCCATCCACCAGTTGCGCCATGTCCTTGTCACCGGTCGAGATGATCACCGGGCGACCCAGGGCGGCGCTGCTGCGCGCCAGGGTGCCGATCACGTCGTCAGCCTCGACACCCTCCACGCACAGCAGCGGGTAGCCCAGTGCCTTGACGCTGGCGTGCAGCGGCTCGATCTGTACCCGCAGGTCGTCCGGCATGCTGGGGCGGTTGGCCTTGTACTCGGCGAACATGGCATCGCGGAAGGTGCCGCCCTTGGCGTCGAACACCACGGCGAACAGGCTGTCGGGGTATTGCTTGCGCAAGCTCTTGAGCATGTTCAGCACACCCTTCACCGCACCGGTCGGCATGCCCTTGGACGTGGTCAGCGGCGGCAGCGCGTGGAAGGCGCGATAAAGGTAGGAGGAACCGTCCACCAGGACGAGGGGCGCTTGGCTCATGAGCAGAATCAACCTTTTCGACGGGTCCGGCGCTAGAATAGCCAGAATCATTGACGACAAAGGGACTAGGTTATCATGCGCACACTCAATCGCCTGTTACTGCTCGGCCTGTTGGCAACCACGCCTGTCGTCACCCTGGCGGCGGACGACGCCCCCTCGGCCGATCCCGAGGTGACCATTCGCACGGAAGGCGACAAAACCATCCAGGAATACCGGCAGAACGGCTTCCTGTATGCGATCAAGATCACGCCGAAAAACGGCAAGCCTTATTTTCTGGTACGCGCCGATGGCACTGATGCCAATTTCATTCGATCCGACCAGCCGGACATGCTGATTCCGTCCTGGAAGATCTTCGAGTGGTAAGCTGACGCGCACCGTTCACATCAACCCGGCACTTCCCGGCGGAAGTGCCCGTATGGGCAATTTTTCATCATGTCAGTCTTCACCCCCGTGACCCGGCCTGAGCTGGAAACCTTTCTGGCGCCGTACGAGCTGGGCCGTCTGCTCGACTTCCAGGGCATTGCCGCCGGTACCGAGAACAGCAATTTCTTCGTCAGCCTCGAACAGGGGGAGTTCGTCCTGACGCTGATCGAGCGTGGGCCCAGCGAGGACATGCCGTTCTTCATCGAGCTGCTCGACACCCTGCACGCTGCCGACATGCCGGTGCCCTATGCCATTCGTGACCGCGACGGCAATGGCCTGCGCGAGCTGTGCGGCAAGCCGGCATTGTTGCAGCCCAGGCTGTCGGGCAAGCACATCAAGGCCCCCAACAACCAGCACTGCGCCCAGGTCGGGGAGTTGCTGGCACACATTCACCTGGCCACCCGCGAGCACATCATCGAACGCCGCACCGACCGCGGTCTGGACTGGATGCTGGCTTCGGGTGCCGAGCTCCTGCCACGCCTGACTGCAGAGCAAGCCGCATTACTGCAGCCGGCGCTGGACGAAATCAGCGCACACAAGGCGCAGATTCTGGCCTTGCCGCGGGCTAACCTGCATGCCGATCTGTTCCGCGACAACGTGATGTTCGAAGGCACCCACCTGACCGGTGTGATCGACTTCTACAATGCCTGCTCCGGGCCGATGCTGTATGACATCGCCATCACCGTGAACGACTGGTGCCTGGATGAGCAGGGCGCGGTAGATGTACCTCGCGCCCAGGCGCTGCTGGCAGCCTATGCGGCGCTACGGCCGTTCACTGCCGCCGAAGCCGAGCTGTGGCCGGAAATGTTGCGGGTAGGCTGCGTGCGTTTCTGGCTGTCGCGCCTGATTGCGGCCGAGTCGTTCGCCGGGATGGATGTGATGATCCACGACCCGGGCGAGTTCGAAGTGCGTCTGGCGCAGCGCCAGCAGGTGGCTTTGCACCTGCCGTTCGCCCTCTAGCCCTCTTCAGCTTCTTCGCGGGCACGCCCGCGAAGGGCCGGTATAGGCTTACAACTGCTCCAGGCAGCCTGCCAGGTCACCGCCCAGTTTCTCGAGCAAGCGCTCATACCCTTTGCCATCCACCGGATCGGTGCCGCCCAGGGCATCCAGCTCGGCCAGGCGCACCGGCAACCCGGCAGTCAGGGTCTCGGCCAATCGCGGCCGTATTGGCGGCTCGCTGAACACGCAGGTCTTCCCTACTTCCTGCAGGCGCTGGCGCATGGCCGCCACATGTTGCGCCCCAGGCTGCACCTCGGACGCTACGCTGAACACGCCCGCGTGCTTCAAGCCATATTCAGCCTCAAAATAATCGAAGGCTTCATGGAAGACGAAGTACGGCTTGCCGGCAATACCGGCCACGCGCGCCTTGATACGCCCGTCCAACGCCTCCAGGCGTTCATCGAAGGCCTTCAGGTTGCTCTGATAGCGAGCCGCATTGGCCGGATCGACCTGGGCCAGATCAGCTGCCATTTTAGCTGCGATCACTCGCGCATTGACCGACGATAGCCACAAGTGTGCATCAAGACTGCCTGGGCGGTGGTCATGGTCGTGGTCGCTGTGGTCTTCTTCCTCATGGGAATGGCTGTCCTCGCCAAAGTGGCGCAACTTCATGCCAGGCAGCGCCTGCACAGCCACTGTGGCCTTGCTACGGCTTCCCAGCACACGCGGAAGGAAGTTCTCCATGTCCGGGCCGATCCAGTACAGCAGGTCGGCATCGCCTACCCGCCGCACGTCGGAGGGGCGCAGCGCATAGTGGTGGGGTGAAGCCCCGGGTGGCAGCAGCACTTCAGGGCTGCCAACACCATCCTGCACGGCAGCGGCAATCTGCTGCAGGGGCTTGATACTGGTGAGCACACGCACGTCGGCCTGCGCGGAAAATGCGATGAAAGCGACAAACAGAACCAGGAATCGGGACACGGTGAATACTCGAGTCGTCAGAAACAGGTAACATAATAACGTCTCTGTCCAGAACCGTCGCTGCCCATGTCCATCACACCGCTGGCCAACCGTCCTCACGACCACTCCCATTGCGTACACAGCGCACTGGCTGAAGCCGATGCCTTGTGCACCCGCCAGGGCCTGCGCCTGACCGCCCTGCGCCGCCGTGTGCTGGAGCTGGTGTGGCAGAGCCACAAGCCGCTGGGTGCCTACGACATCCTCGCGGTGCTCAGTGAGCAGGACGGCCGCCGCGCCGCGCCGCCCACGGTGTACCGCGCGCTGGACTTCCTGCTGGAAAACGGCCTGGTGCATCGCATCGCGTCGCTCAACGCCTTCATCGGCTGCAGCCACCCCGAGCACGTGCACCAAGGCCAGTTTCTGATCTGTCGGGCCTGCCATGTGGCCATCGAGCTTGAACAGAGCAGCATCAGCGAGGCCATCATCAACAGCGCCAAAGGCGTGGGTTTCACGGTCGAGACCCAGACCGTGGAAGTGGTCGGCCTGTGCGGTAGCTGCCGGAGCGCGGCATGAGCGAGGCCCTGATTCGCCTGGAGCAGGTCGGCGTCACCTTTGGCGGCGAGGCGGTGCTCGACAGCATCGACCTGTCGGTCGCCCCAGGCCAGATCGTCACCCTGATTGGCCCCAACGGGGCGGGCAAGACTACCTTGGTGCGCGCCGTACTTGGCCTGCTCAAGCCACATCGCGGCAAGGTATGGCGCAAGCCCAAGCTGCGCATTGGCTACATGCCCCAGAAGATTCAGGTTGATGCCACACTGCCGCTTTCGGTGCTGCGCTTCCTGCGCCTGGTGCCAGGTGTAGACCGCGCGGCAGCCTTGTCGGCGCTGCAGGAAGTGGGCGCCGAGCAAGTCATCGACAGCCCGATCCAGACTATTTCCGGCGGCGAAATGCAACGCGTGCTGCTGGCCCGCGCCTTGCTGCGCGAACCCCAGTTGCTGGTGCTCGACGAACCGGTACAAGGTGTAGACGTGGTCGGCCAGACCGAGCTTTACAACCTCATCACCCGCCTGCGCGACCGCCACGGCTGCGGCGTGCTGATGGTGTCCCACGACCTGCACCTGGTCATGAGCGCCACCGACCAGGTGGTGTGCCTGAACCGCCACGTATGCTGCTCGGGCCACCCCGAGCAAGTCAGCGGTGACCCAGCGTTCGTCGAACTGTTCGGCAAAACCGCACCGAGCCTGGCCATCTACCACCACCATCACGACCACAGCCACGACCTACATGGCTCGGTGGTCGCCCCTGGCACCCATGTTCACGGAGAGCACTGCAAGCATGGCTGACTTTCTTCTCTACGCCTTGCTTGCCGGCTTGTCCCTGGCACTGGTTGCAGGCCCACTGGGCTCTTTCGTGGTATGGCGGCGCATGGCCTACTTTGGCGACACCCTGTCTCACGCCGCCCTGCTCGGTGTGGCCCTGGGTTTCGCCCTGGATGTCAGCCCGGCACTGGCGGTAACCGTGGGCTGCCTGTTGCTGGCGATTCTGCTGGTGACATTGCAGCAACGCCAGCCGTTGGCCTCCGACACCCTCCTGGGCATCCTGGCCCCCAGCACCTTGTCGCTGGGCCTGGTGGTGCTGAGCTTCATGCACGATGTGCGCATCGACCTGATGGCTTACCTGTTCGGCGATCTGCTGGCCATCAGCCCAACCGACCTGGCCTGGATCCTCGGCGGCAGTGCACTGGTCCTGCTGCTGCTCGCTGTGCTGTGGCGGCCGCTACTGGCAGTTACCGTGCACGAAGAGCTGGCCATGGTCGAAGGCCTGCCCGTGGCCGGCCTGCGCATGGCGCTGATGCTGCTGATTGCAGTGGTGATTGCAGTTGCCATGAAAATCGTTGGCGTGCTGCTGATCACCTCGCTGCTGATCATCCCTGCGGCTGCGGCACAGCGGCACGCCCGCTCACCAGAGCAAATGGCCCTGGGGGCCAGCCTACTGGGCGTCACCGCGGTCTGCGGCGGCCTGGCCATGTCCTGGTTCAAGGACACCCCCGCCGGGCCGTCGATCGTGGTCTGCGCCGCGGTGCTATTCTTGCTGAGCCTGGCCCTGCCAAAACGCTGAGAGGCAGGGTGTGTGCAGGCACACCTTGCAACCTTTGGCCGGTAAAGGGTCTGTAAGGCCTATTTTCGAGCGTGCGCACCTGGGTGTAGACTTGCTCGCTTTTTGCGCAAATAGAGAGTCGCAGGAATGAAGCCGTTCGCCTCCCGTTATCTGCTTGTTGCCGCGTTTTCCCTGATCCTGGCTGCCTGTTCCAATGCGCCGGTCGACCAGGCCACCGCACCTGCCCAAGCAGATGCCTGGCAGCAGTTGCAACAGAACATCGCCAGCAATGAGCTGGCTACCGCCGAAGACCAGCTTGCAGCACTGCAGGCCCAGTCGCCGGATGATGCACGCCTGGAGCAATACCAGCGCCAACTGGCCGAAGCCTACTTGCAACGTAGCCAGATCGTCCTGCAAAAGGGCGATGTGAACGCGGCAGCTACCGCGCTGGCCCGCGCCCGTGCACTGATGCCGCAGGCGCCAGCGGTGACCGGCGGGGATGCTGTGACCCAGGCCCGCAAGGCCGAGCTGGAAAAGGCGGAAGCTGCGCTGAAAGCCGCCGAAGCCAAGCCCAAGGCACGCATCATCGACCCGACAGCGCCAAGTACCGTGGTGGCCTTGAAGACCACTGACAGCCGCGCGCTGCGCCGCCAACTGGACGACATTGCCGCCGATGTGGTGAGTTACCAGTGTGAAGTGGTATTTCAGGTACCGCGCACCGAGGATGCACCCTGGCTGAAGACCTTGCTGGAGAAGCGCGTGCGCAAGATTGACAGTGGGTTTGAGCTGAAGCAGAAGCATCAGATCCAGCGCTCGCTGCCGGCACAGGTGGTGCTGGTCCCACATCGGCAGTAAACGCTTCGCGGGTCAACCCGCTCCTATATCAGGAGGGGGTTGACCCGCGAAAAGGCCTTATCAGGCAGGAACCGCTTCAGCTGCCGCCTCCCGCTCCCACACCCGGTGGCCTTCAACCGCTTTGACAAAGGCATCCACTGCCTTCTGCTCATCCCCGAGCAGCAGCCCCTTATCCTCCTTGAGCCCCAATGCTTTCGCCAATTCCTTGGTCAGCACCAGCGCCTTCAGGTGCTTGTAGCCCTCCAGCAAGAAGTGCTTGGCCAATCCGCTAGCCGCCAGCGCATCCGTAGAGGCCTTGCCCGCAGGCACGACAATCCCATCGAACATGATCGAAGGCATCCCCTCCATCGACGCCGCTACCGGCAGTTGTTTGCCATCCGCCGCCTTCACCGGCGCCGAGGTCGGCCCCAGCAGCATCGGCCGGGCACTGTGCGCTTCCAGGGCTTTGACCAGTTTGTCGACGCTGGCAGCGTCCACGCCATCCGCCACCAGCACGGCAATCTTGCGCCCCTTGATACCCACCGAACCTGGGTGGTTCATCTGGCTCAACGCAGGCGATTGCGCTGGCTGGCTACCCTTTACCTGCACGGTACCCGCTTTCGGCGCGGGGAGGCCCAGGTTGGCCGCAACCGCCGCCGCCAGCTTCAAGTCGATATTGGCGAGAATGTCATTCACTTCCCGGGCGCGGATATGTTCACGCTCGACTTTGCCCAATTCGAAACTGTAAGCCTTGATGATGTGCTGTTGCTCAGTCGGGCTCATGCTCTGGAAGAACAGCCGAGCCTGCGAGAAGTGATCGCCGAACGACTCACTGCGCTGGCGAATCTTGTGCGCATCGATACGCTCCTGATAGCTCTCAAAGCCGCCGTCTTGCGCCGCAGGCGGGGTTTCCTTCGGCCAGCCGCCGTCAATCGAGTTGGGTTCGTAGGACGCCCGCCCCTTGTGCACAACGTGCTGGTGCAGCGCATCACGCTGGTTGTTGTGGTTCGGCGATACCGGCCGGTTGATCGGGATCTGGTGGAAGTTCGGCCCACCCAGGCGGCTGATCTGGGTATCGGTGTACGAGAACAGTCGGCCCTGCAGCAGCGGGTCGTTGGTAAAGTCGATACCCGGCACGATATGGCCCGGGCAGAACGCCACCTGTTCGACCTCGGCAAAGAAATTGTCCGGGTTGCGGTTGAGCACCATCTTGCCCAGCGGCGTGACGGGCACCAGTTCCTCCGGGATGATCTTGGTCGGGTCCAACAGGTCGAAATCGAATTTGTGTTCGTCGGCCTCAGGCACAATCTGCACGCCCAGTTCCCATTCCGGGTAGTCACCGGTTTCGATGGCTTCCCATAGGTCACGGCGCTGGAAGTCGGTGTCCTTGCCCGCCAGTTTCTGGGCTTCGTCCCACAGCAGGGAATGCACGCCCTGGCTTGGTTTCCAATGAAACTTGACGAAGCTGGCCACGCCCTTTGCATTGATCAGGCGGAAAGTATGCACGCCGAAGCCTTCCATCATTCGAAGGCTGCGCGGGATGGCGCGGTCAGACATGGCCCACATGACCATATGAGCCGACTCCGGCACCAGCGATACGAAATCCCAGAAGGTGTCATGAGCTGAACCGCCGGTAGGTATCTCGTTATGTGGCTCCGGCTTCACCGCATGGACAAAATCCGGGAACTTGATGGCATCCTGGATGAAAAACACCGGCATGTTGTTGCCGACCAAGTCGAAATTGCCTTCATCTGTATAGAACTTGACGGCAAAGCCCCGCACATCTCGCACCGTGTCGCCAGAACCGCGTGGGCCCTGAACCGTCGAGAAGCGGACAAAAACCGGGGTGACCTTTTCCGGATCTTGCAGGAAGCCGGCCTTGGTCAGCTCGGCGTGGTTGCCATAGCTCTGGAAGAACCCGTGTGCCCCGGTACCGCGGGCGTGCACGATGCGCTCGGGGATACGCTCATGGTCGAAGTGGGTGATTTTCTCGCGCATGATGAAGTCTTCAAGCAGCGACGGCCCGCGATCACCCGCCTTGAGGGAGTTCTGGTTGTCAGCAATGCGCACGCCTTGGTTGGTGCGCAGCGCATGCCCGGTCGCATCGCTGCGGTCGGCCTCCAGGCTCTGCAGCTTGGCATTGGTGTTGGCCCGGTCGGGGGTCTGGGTGCCGGCGGCCTCGCTGTGCTTGGGCGCATCCGTTTTCTTGCTGGGCATGATCGGCTCTCCTCATCAGTCTTAAGGCGTGCCCCTTCAGGGCTTGTGCAAGTAGTGACTGGAGGGCGTTGCCGAGCGTTCAATCAGGATTACCGGTTGTCGCGATATGCCCGATGGATTGGTGCATGACGAAATAAATGCTAAGAACAGCTATGGGAAAAGGCTAAAATGCGCGACCCCAGCTAACCGCTGACCCAAATTTCAATGCGCCCCACAAGGTTCGCTACGTGATCGAGTTCCAACAGGTACATAAAACCTACCGCGTTGCCGGTAGGGAAATCCCCGCACTGAATCCGACCAGCCTGACCATCGAAGATGGCCAGGTGTTCGGCCTGATCGGCCATTCCGGCGCCGGCAAAAGCACCATGCTGCGCCTGATCAACCGCCTGGAGGAACCCTCCGGCGGCAAGATCATCGTCGACGGCGAAGACGTCACCGCGTTCAACGCCAGCCAGTTACGCGGCTTCCGCCAGCAGGTCGGGATGATTTTCCAGCACTTCAACCTGCTGGCCTCCAAGACCGTCGCCGACAACGTCGCCCTGCCGCTGGCCCTGGCCGGCGAGCTGTCGCGCAGCGAAATCGACAAGCGCGTCACCGAGCTACTGGCTCGCGTTGGCCTGTCGGACCACGCCAAGAAGTACCCGGCACAGCTGTCCGGTGGCCAGAAGCAGCGCGTCGGTATCGCCCGCGCCCTGTCGACCAACCCGAAGATCCTGCTATGCGACGAGGCCACCAGTGCCCTCGACCCGCAAACCACGGCCTCCGTGCTGCAACTGCTGGCCGAGATCAACCGTGAACTGAAGCTGACCATCGTGCTGATCACCCACGAGATGGACGTGATCCGCCGTGTCTGCGACTGCGTGGCAGTGATGGACGCCGGCAAGATCGTCGAGCAAGGCTCGGTGGCCGAGGTGTTCCTGCACCCGCAGCACCCCACCACCAAGCGCTTCGTCCAGGAAGACGAGCAGGTCGACGAAGGCGAGCAGCGCGACGACTTTGCCCACGTTCCAGGCCGCATCGTACGCCTGACCTTCCAGGGCGACGCCACCTACGCGCCGCTGCTGGGCACCGTGGCCCGCGAAACCGGCGTCGACTACAGCATCCTCGCCGGGCGTATCGACCGCATCAAGGATGTCCCCTATGGCCAGCTCACTCTCGCCCTGATCGGCGGAGACATGGAAGCGGCGTTCGCCCGCTTCAAGGCAGCTGATGTACATATGGAGGTAATGCGTTGATGGACGCTCTGAGTTTCTTCGCCAACGTCGACTGGGCCGAAATCTGGCTGGCCACCGTCGATACCATGATCATGCTGTTCGGCTCGCTGTTCTTCACCGTGCTGCTGGGCCTGCCACTGGGTGTGCTGCTGTTCCTCTGCGGGCCAAAGCAGATGTTCGAACAAAAAGGCGTCTATGCGCTGCTGTCGCTGGTGGTCAACATCCTGCGCTCGCTGCCATTCATCATCTTGCTGATCGTGATGATCCCGTTCACCGTGCTGATCACCGGTACCTCGCTGGGCGTTGCGGGCGCCATCCCGCCGCTGGTAGTGGGTGCCACGCCGTTCTTTGCGCGCCTGGTTGAAACCGCCCTGCGTGAAGTGGACCGCGGCATCATCGAGGCCACCCAGTCAATGGGTGCCACCACCCGCCAGATCATCACCAGTGCGCTGCTGCCGGAGGCCCGTCCGGGCATCTTCGCGGCCATTACCGTAACCGCCATTACCCTGGTTTCTTACACCGCCATGGCCGGTGTGGTGGGTGCCGGTGGCCTTGGCGACCTGGCTATCCGCTTCGGCTACCAGCGTTTCCAGACCGATGTGATGGTAGTGACCGTGGTACTGCTGCTGGTACTGGTTCAAGTACTGCAGAGCGTGGGCGACAAACTGGTCGTGCATTTTTCCCGTAAGTAACCCCAATGGGGTCGGCCTGGCCGACCCGTTCGGGGGCCGTCGCGGCCCTCACAAGGAGTGATCAATGAAGAAGCTGCTTGCTGTCGCTGCCGCTGTCGCGGCCTTCTCGGCCCAGGCCGATACCCTCACCGTCGCCGCCACCCCGGTGCCGCACGCCGAGATCCTCAACTTCGTCAAACCACAACTGGCGAAAGAAGGCGTAGAGCTGAAGGTCAAGGAATTCACCGACTACATCCAGCCGAACGTGCAGGTGGCCGAAAAGCGCCTGGACGCCAACTTCTTCCAGCACCAGCCTTACCTGGATGAGTTCAACAAGGCCAAGGGCACCAACCTGGTGAGCGTGACTGGCGTGCACATCGAGCCACTGGGCGTGTATTCGACCAAGATCAAGAAGCTGGACGAGCTGTCCTCCGGCGCCACCGTGGTCATCCCCAACGACGCCACCAACGGCGGCCGCGCCTTGCTGCTGCTGGACAAGGCTGGCGTGATCAAGCTCAAGGACAACAAGAACATCCTGTCGACCGTGAAGGATGTTGCCGAGAACCCGAAAAACGTGAAGTTCCGTGAGCTGGAAGCCGCCACCATCCCGCGCGTGCTGACCCAGGTAGATGCCGCCCTGATCAACACCAATTACGCGCTGGAAGCCAAGCTGAACCCGGAAAAAGACGCGCTGGCCATCGAGGGCAGCGACTCGCCTTACGTGAACATTCTGGTTGCCCGCCCGGACAACAAGGACTCGGACGACATGAAGAAACTGGCGGCTGCACTGCACTCGCCAGAGGTGAAGCAGTTCATCATCGAGAAGTACAAAGGCGCTGTGGTTCCGGCGTTCTGAGCCGAACTATCACGCTGGGCTCTTCGCGGGTAAACCCGCCCCTACACACATCGTTGTAGGAGCGGGTTTACCCGCGAAGCTTTTGGGGCTGACTCAATCCCGCTTGACCAGCCCCGGCAGCTGCGCCCCCAGCTTCTGGTTGTTGAACGGCGCCCGAATGAACCCGCGCTGCCGCCCATCCGGCCCGACAATCGCCAGGTTACCGCTGTGATCCACGGTATACCCCGGCTTGCTGGTATCCGCAGGAATGAACGGAATGCTCAAGGCATTGGCCAGCTTCTGGGTATCCTCGATCGACCCCGCCACGCCGACAAAGTCCTTGTCGAAATAGCCCAGATACTGCTTCAGCTGGTTCGGCGTATCGCGGTTAGGGTCCACACTCACCAACACCACCTGCAGCCGGTCGACGGCATCCTTGGGCAGCTCGCTCTTCACCTGGCGCAGCTGGGCCAGAGTGGTCGGGCAGATATCCGGGCAGTAGGTGTAGCCAAAGAACAGCAGCGACCATTTGCCCTTGAGGGCATCCATCTGCACCGGCTGGCCGTCCTGGTTGGTCATGGTGACATCGGCCACGGCGCGGCTCTGCGGCAGCAGGATGATGCCCGCATCGATCAGCTCGGCAGGGTTGGGCTGGTCACGACCATTAAGCACCTTGTTGACGGTCAGGCCCATGATCAACGCGACCAGGGCAACGAGGATGAAGACGGTTTTCTGGGTTCGGGTCATAGGTTCAGCAACAGGTAGTGGTCAAGAAGCAACGCAATGAACAGCGCGAACAGGTAGCCGATAGAGTACTTGAAGGTGCCGATCGCTGCGTGCGGCCGGCTGCTACGGTACAACACCCAGGCCCAATGCAGGAAGCGCAGGCCCAAAGCCAGGGCACAGGCCAGGTACAGCGGGCCACTCATGTGGATGGCATACGGCAGCAGGCTCACTGCCAGCAAGATCAGGGTGTACAGCAGGATATGCAGCTTGGTGTAGTACTCGCCGTGGGTCACCGGCAACATCGGGATATCGGCCTTGGCGTATTCCTCCTTGCGGTGGATGGCCAGCGCCCAGAAATGCGGCGGGGTCCAGGCAAAAATGATCAGCACAAGCAGCAAGGGTTCGGCGCTGACATGGCCGCTTACCGCCACCCAGCCGAGCAACGGTGGAGCGGCGCCGGCCAGGCCACCGATGACGATGTTCTGGGGCGTGGCGCGCTTGAGAAAGCCAGTGTAGAGCACCGCATAACCGAGTAATGAGGCCAGGGTCAGCCAAGCGGTGAGGGCGTTGGTGAACACCAGCAGCAGGACCATGCCTAACAGGGCCAAGGCCAAAGCGAACAACAGCGCCGGCAGGGGCTCGACTCGGCCTTGGGCCAAAGGCCGTTTGTGGGTGCGCGCCATCAGCGCATCGATGCGCCGATCCACCACATGATTGACCACCGCCGCGCCACCCGCGCACAGGCCGATACCCAGGTTGCCAAACAACAGCACGCTCCAGCTGACGCCCGCCCGGGTGGCCAGGAACATGCCCGCCAGCGAGGTGATCAGCATCAGCACCACCACCTTGGGCTTGGTCAGCTCAAGGTAATCGCGCCAGCGAGCCCGTCGTACGCTTAGAAGCGTCGCCACGAGTCGTTCCTCATATGATGGGAAATGCCCACCCCGACCACGGGCCGCAGACGCCAGCCATGGCCGACGCCCACTCGAACCTTGTCGACCACTCGAATGCGGTAGTTCACCAGCACCATGCTCAGCAGCAGCATCGCCCCGCCGGCATTGTGCGCAACAGCCACCGCCAGCGGCAGGTGGAACACCACATTGCTGATGCCCAGGCCCACTTGCAGGGCCAGCGCCAGCAGCACCAGCCGTGCCAGGCCGGGGAGACCACAGCGGTGCAGCTTCCAGCTGAGCATCAGTAGCACGCAGGTCACCAGCAGCGCGCCCAGCCTGTGGCTGATGTGGATGGCCGTACGCGCATCACTGTCCAGCTGCCCGCCAAGGTAATTGGGCCCGACGTGTTGGGTCAGGTGGAAGCCGTTGCTGAAGTCCGCCGCTGGCCACCACTGGCCATGGCAAGTCGGCAGGTCGATGCAGGCCACGGCGGCGTAGTTGGCGCTGACCCAACCGCCCAAGGCGATCTGGCCGATTACCACCAGTAGCGCCAACGCCGCGATTCGGCGCAGGCTCAGCGGCAGTTTCGGCAAGGGCGCAAAGGCCCGGGACAGACGCAGAGACAACAGGAACAGCAAGCTCAACGTGGTAAAGCCACCCAGCAAGTGCGCCGTGACCACCTGCGGCCATAGCTTCAGGGTGACGGTCCACATACCGAAGGCTGCCTGGGCCAGCACCACACCCAGTAGCAGCATGGGCAGGCGATAAGGCTGCCCATCGCGGGCATGCCGGCGCACTGCCTGAAAGGCGAGCAGGGCGATCACCACGGCCAGGCTACCGGCGAAATAGCGGTGGACCATTTCGGCCCAGCCCTTGGCAGCCTCCACCGGGTGCTCAGGAAAGTGCAGCTCGGCATGGGCCAACTGCGCGTCGCTCTTGGGCACGCTGATAAAGCCATAGCACCCTGGCCAGTCGGGGCAACCGAGGCCGGCGTGGGTCAGGCGGGTATAGGCACCGAGCAGGACGACCAGCAGTGCCAGCAGGGTGGCGAACACAGCAAGGCGAAATCCAGGTCTGGCCATGGCAGGCTCCTAGCCGATATTGGACAGCTTGAGCAGGTGGCGCAGGTCATCCAGCACATGCTTGCCGTTGACCTTGCCGTCATAGCGCAGCACCAGGTTGCCGTGCGGGTCGACGATCCACAGCTGCGGGCCGGGCTCGACAACCTTCTGCTGGTAACGTTGCGCATCCAGCGGGTAGCGCTGCAACTGCGGGTACTCGCGGCCGAGCAGTGCCTGGTAGTCGGCACTCAGCGGCTGGGCGGCGGCCAGCGCGTGGCTGGCGCGGCTGGCATCACGCCCCAGCCCGACCTGAATCTGCCGAGCCAGGTACACCAGGCGCTGACAGTCTTCGGTGCAAGCCTGGGGTGCGCTGACCAGCAACTGCCAGCGATTGTCCTGCCCTGCCACGCCGAGATCGGCACGGCTTTCCCCATTGCCAATCATGGCACCATGGTAGCTGCGGCCTTCCGGCACCCAGAATTTGAGCTTGTACATGCTGGTGGCCAGAACCATCGGCCCAAGCACCACCAGCAGGATAAGCAACAGCTGCAAACGCCCACGGGCTCTGGGTTTGCTACGTTCATGCGCGTCCAGTGGAGTGGCGGTGGCCATGGCGTTTCTCCTTGTTTTGGTGCCAGCCGAAGAAGAGGTAGAGCAGAACCAGAGCGGTCGCCAGGGCAAACCACTGCACGGCGTAACCCACGTGTTTTTCGGGGCTCATGGCGACAACCGGCCAGTCCAGGCGATAGCTCGCCGGGCCCGGCTCCAGGCGCAATTCCTGGGCGAAGCCTTCGCGATCAAGCTGTTGCCATAGCAGCGCGGCATCGATAGCGGTCAACAGATGTGGCCATTGCCCGCCGATGGGGTCCGGGTGCAGCTGGAAGGTGCTGCCAGGCGCGACATACACAGAGGCATCCAGCGCCAAGGCCTGCGCAGGGGTTTCGAAGTGCACCGGCAGCCGGCGGTCCTGCCATGGCAGCCAGCCACGATTGATCAGCAACCACAGGCCGCTGGCTTGGTCGTGGAAGGGCTGCAGCAGCTCGACACCGGCTTTGCCGTCGCGCATGCGGTTGTCCAGCAGCACGCTGTGCTCGGCGTCGAAGCGGCCATACAAATGCACGCGGCGGAAGGCGTTGTCTTCTTTCGAGAGGAGCTGGGCGGTGGTGATCGGCGCTTCAATCCGCCGTTCTGCATAAGTGGCCAGCAGCACGCGCTTTTCCTCGGCACGGCCGAGTTGCCAGCAACCAAGCGCAATCAGCCCCGGCAGCAGCGCAAGCACTACCAGCGTCGGTACCCAGCCTGGGCGAAACGGCCTCACGGGCGCCTCGCTATACTTATCCACATCACCGCATCCCCCCGGAGTAACATCATGCTCAAGGCCGCGATTGTCCTGATGCTGTTGGCCACCATTGCCAGCCTGTTCAGTGGCCTGGTGTTTCTGGTCAAAGATGATGAAAACTCGACCCGTCTGCTCAAGGCCCTGACCGTACGGGTGACCCTGGCAGCCCTGACCATAGGCCTGGTCGCCTGGGGTTTGATCAGCGGTCAACTGGTCTCTCACGCCCCTTTCTGAAGTTCTCACCCGCCCCTACAGCGTTCTCGTATTCACAACACATAAACAAAGATGAACAACCCCACCCACACCACATCGACGAAGTGCCAGTACCAACTGGCCGCCTCGAAGCCGAAGTGTTTTTCCGGGTTGAAATGTCCGCGCAGAATGCGCACGAACATCACAATCAGAATGATCGTGCCCAATGTCACGTGGGCACCGTGGAAGCCGGTAAGCATGAAAAACGTCGCACCGTAGATCCCTGAGCCCAGTGTCAGCCCCAGCTTGGTATAGGCCTCGTGGTACTCGAAGGCCTGTAGCGCGATAAAGCTGATGCCCAGGACAATGGTCAACGCCATCCAGAATTTCAGTGGGCCGCGGTGGTCACGCCGCAAGGCGTGATGGGCAATGGTGATTGTCACACTGGAACTGACCAGCAGGATGGTGTTGATCAGCGGCAAGTGCCACGGGTCGATCACTTCCTTGGGCGGCGGGAACAGCTTGGGGTCGGGGGTGTGCAGCAGCGGCCAGGTGAATTCGAAGGTTGGCCACAGCATGTGCGCAACACCTTTTGCCCCTTCGCCACCCAGCCACGGCCCCGCCAGTACGCGCACATAGAACAGCGCACCGAAGAAGGCCAGGAAGAACATCACTTCAGAGAAGATGAACCAGCTCATGCCCCAGCGGAACGAGCGATCCAGCTGCGGGCTGTACAACCCGGCGCGGCTCTCCTTGACCACTGCCCCAAACCAGCCGAACAGCATGTAGGCCAGAAACAACGCACCCACAAAGAAAATCAGCGGCCCGTGCGAATCCGGGTGGCCCGCCTTCATGTCGTTGAACCAGGTGCCCAGGCCAAACACCGTGATGAACATGCCGATGGTGGCGATGATCGGCCATTTGCTCTGCGCCGGAACGTAGTAGTGCTCATGACTTGCCATTGCTGTTCTCCTTCCCTTAACGGGCGCCCTGGACGTCCTGCGCCGCAACGTGCGCGACCGGCGGGTGGCGAGCGGTGATGTCGAACAAGGTGTAGGCCAGTGTCAGTTGCTTCACGCTGGCCGGCAGGTCGCGGTCGACGATGAAGCGCACCGGCATCTCGATGCGTTCGCCGGGCTGCAGCACCTGCTGGGTAAAGCAGAAGCACTCGGTCTTGTGGAAGTAGGCCGCGGCCTCGGCCGGGGTAATGCTGGGTATTGCCTGCGCACTCATCGGCCGGTCGGTCGGGTTGTGGGCAATGAAAATCATCTGGTTCACCGCCCCCGGGTTGACCTCCAGCTGGTCGGCAGTGGAGTAGAAGTCCCAGACCATGTCGCTGGCATTGGTCGACATGAACTGCACCCGCACCGCACGCGTCGGGTCGCTGACCTGGCTACCTTCGTACTGGCCGCCGGTCTTGCCGTTGATACCGAAGGCTTTGCACATCACGTCGTAGATCGGCACCAGCGCGAAGCCGAAGGCGAACATCACCACCGTCAGCATCAGCAGGCGCGTTACCAGGCGTTTCAGCGACAGGCCGTTCATGGCAGGTTCCTATTTCACTTCCGGGGGTGTCTGGAAGGTGTGGTAGGGCGCAGGTGAGGGTATCGACCACTCAAGGCCCTCGGCGCCATCCCAGGGTTTGGCCGGTGCCGGCGCGCCACCGCGAATGCACTTGATGACAATGAATAGGAAGAAGATCTGCGTGGCACCGAACATGAACGCGCCGATCGACGACACCATGTTGAAATCGGCGAACTGCAGGTTGTAGTCGGGAATGCGCCGTGGCATGCCGGCCAAACCTACGAAGTGCATGGGGAAGAAGGCCATGTTCATGCCGATGAACGACAGCCAGAAATGCAGTTTGCCGAGGGTTTCGTCGTACATGTGGCCGGTCCATTTCGGCAGCCAGTAGTAGGCCGAGGCGAAGATGCCGAAAATTGCACCAGGCACCAGTACGTAGTGGAAATGCGCCACCACGAAGTAAGTGTCGTGGTACTGGAAGTCCGCCGGGGCGATCGCCAGCATCAGCCCGGAGAAACCGCCGATGGTGAACAGGATGACAAAGGCGATGGCGAACAGCATCGGCGTTTCGAAGGTGAGCGAACCTTCCCACATGGTGCTGACCCAGTTGAATACCTTCACCCCGGTGGGCACGGCAATCAGCATGGTGGCGTACATGAAGAACAATTCGCCGACCACCGGGATGCCTACCACGAACATATGGTGGGCCCAGACGATGAATGACAGGAAGGCGATGGCGCCGGTGGCGTACACCATCGAGGTGTAACCGAACAGCGGCTTGCGCGAGAACGCCGGGATGATCGAGCTGACCGCACCGAAGGCGGGCAGGATCATGATGTAAACCTCAGGGTGACCGAAGAACCAGAACACATGCTGGAACAGCACCGGGTCACCGCCACCTGCGGCACTGAAAAAGCTGGTACCGAAGTGGATGTCCATCAGCATCATGGTTACCACGCCGGCCAGCACCGGCATCACCGCAATCAGCAGGAACGCGGTAATCAACCAGGTCCAGACGAACAGCGGCATTTTCATCAGGGTCATGCCGGGGGCACGCAGGTTGAGGATGGTGGCAATCACGTTGATCGCCCCCATGATCGAACTGATACCCATCAGGTGGATGGCGAAGATGAAGAAGGTGACGCTGGCTGGCGCATAGGTGGTGGAAAGCGGCGCGTAGAACGTCCAGCCAAAGTTCGGCCCTCCGCCCGGGCTGAACAAGGTTGATACCAGCAGCAGGAAGGCCGCCGGCAGCAGCCAGAAGCTGAAGTTGTTCATCCGTGGCAGTGCCATGTCAGGTGCGCCGATCATCAGCGGGATCATCCAGTTGGCCAGGCCGACGAAGGCTGGCATCACCGCGCCGAACACCATGATCAGGCCATGCATGGTGGTCATCTGGTTGAAGAACGCCGGCTCCACGATCTGCAATCCCGGCTGGAAAAGCTCGGCGCGGATCACCATGGCAAACGAGCCACCGAGCAGGAACATGATGAAACTGAACCACAGGTACATCGTGCCGATGTCTTTGTGGTTGGTGGTCAGTACCCAGCGCATCAGGCCCTTGGCCGGGCCGTGCGCATGGTCCTGGCCGTGGGCGTGGTCGTCGATCACTGCACTCATGTCCTGTCTCCTGCAATCCAATGATTGCCGCGAGTAACCCGGTTCACTTGGCTTCTGCCTGCTTCAGCGCCAGCACGTCCTTCGGCGTGACCATATCGCCTTTGTTGTTGCCCCAGGCGTTGCGCTCGTAGGTGACCACAGCGGCGATGTCGACTTCCGACAGCTGCTTGCCGAAAGCGGCCATGGCCGTGCCGGGCTTGCCATGGAAGACAATGCTCAAGTGGTCTTCCTTGGGCCCGGTGGCAATCTTCGAGCCTTTGAGCGCCGGGAACATTGGCGGCAGGCCCTGGCCTTCGGCCTGGTGACAGGCCACGCAGGTGGTGTGGTAGATCTTGTCGCCTCGTTCCACCAGCTCGTTCAGGGTCCATTCCTTGCTGGTCAGCTCCTTGAGCTTGGCGGCTTCAGCCTTGCGCTCGCCCAGCCAGGTCTCGTAATCGGCCTTGGACTTGACGTCGACCACCACCGGCATGAAGCCGTGGTCCTTGCCGCACAGCTCGGTGCACTGACCACGGTAGATGCCGGGCTTTTCGATACGGGTCCAGGCTTCGTTGACGAAGCCCGGGATGGCGTCGCGCTTGACCGCGAAGGCCGGCACCCACCAGGAGTGGATCACGTCGGCAGCGGTGACCAGAAAGCGCACTTTCGCGCCCACCGGCAGCACCAGCGGCTGGTCGACTTCCAGCAGGTAATGCTCATCCTTGGGCGCCTTGTTGTGGATCTGGTCGGCAGGGGTAGCCAGGTTGCTGAAGAACTCGACGTCCTGGCCCAGGTACTTGTAATGCCATTTCCACTGGTACCCAGTGACCTGGATGTCGATGTCCGAGTCACTGGCATCGTAGATGTCGATCAGCGTCTTGGTGGCCGGGATAGCCATGGCCACCAGAATCAGGAAGGGGACTACGGTCCAGAGGATTTCCACCCAGGTGTGCTCGTGGAAATGCGCAGCCTGCTGGCCAGTGGAGCGGCGGTGGATGACCATCGACCAGAACATCGCGCCAAACACCACGATGCCAATGATCACGCAGATCCAGAAGATGGTCATGTGCAGGTCGAAGACGGCGTTGGAAACTTCCGTCGCCCCTGGGTGCATGTTCACGGTCCAGGCGGCGTTCGCCTGACCAAAAACCGACCACAACAGGAGGCCCATCCAGACATGTGGATGTCGCATCATTGCGGGTTCCCCTTCTAATTCTTGTTGTCCCGGAGGCGTGGCCTGCGGCAAGAGGGAACGGCGGTCAAGACTGCCTGGCTTCGACGACCGAGCCCCTGCTAAAAGCAGTCGGGCCTCATCAACGAATCACGTTCAACGGGAGTATAGACAGCGACCAATGGCACGCAATGACGCCTGTGAAATGAACTTCACGAAATGGCCAGAACGCCTGAAAACCGCGCGCTTGAGAGTTCATGGCAAAATGGTGGCATTCGGTTATGCCAGAGATAGCACACGTTTGCGTGGTTTATAACAAATACGTCTTAGGTATTCTGTATACCGAGCTAATTTAGTGTCTTCCGTTTGAAACGTAATGTCCCTGGAGTTGTCATGAACATCGCTGCTGTACGCGAGCAGGTAAGCCAAGCCCATCAACATGAAGGCCAGACCGGCCAATTGAAACAGCGTCTCGAGTTGCAACTGCCCCACCTGCACCCCTCGATCCAACTGCCTGAGCAGGACGCCCAGGGTACTTTGGCGCGCTTCGTCAGCGCCTACATCGATCAGGTTCCGGAACTGTTGGAGGCCGCCCACGAGGTCGCTCGCGAAGCCGGCATCGAAGCCCAGATCAAACCGGTACTGAAAATTGCCGAGGCCTACTTCCTTCAGCCGCCCAGTGTGATGCAAGGGCATGTGGGCCTGGACTGCCTACTGGATGAGGCCTACCTGGCGCACCGCTTGGTGGAAGAGGTGAATGACTTGTACATCCGCCACTTCCAGCAGCCGTTGATCCCGGTCGACACCACGGTGGCCAACCTGATTGCCCACCAGTTGATTGGCGAAAGCTTTGCCAACCAGCTGGATGAAGTGGTGCACCACTCGGTTGACGAAATGCTCAATGACGAAAGCTTTGCGGTGGAATCGGTGGAGGCTTACCGCGAAAAGCTAAGCAGCCCGGAAACCGGCGCGGCGTGGAAGCGCTGGCCATGCCTGTCGCGCCAGCTGGGTGTGGAGCTGGGTCAGCCGGCCTGATTGTCCTGTCCCGGCCCATTCGCGGGTGAACCCGCTCCTACAACGGCCTGTGCCGAACCACCGAAGCGTGCCCGGTGTAGGAGCGGCCTTGCCCGCGAATGGGCCGGGCCTGCTAACCAATTTCCACCCGCCGTTCACCGCTGCCGCTGCCATCGTATTCGCGGGTGAACCCGCTCCTTACACTGGGGCTAGGCCCCAACCCCCGCCGTGGTCCGCAAGCGCCCCTCGATCCGCCGCTTCAGGCGCCGCTGCTCTATCCGCAACCGTGATCCATTGGCAGAATTGCTGCGGCTCCAGTCCTCCAGCAACTCAAGGCACGAGTGGTCGATATAACTCAGGTTACCCAGCGGGACGTGCAACGTGGTGCCCGCCGGAACGCTATCAAGCACCTGGGTCAACGCCGGCACCTTGAGGAACGTCGCCGCACCGCTGAGCCGCAGCTCCATATGTCCCGGCTTCTCCAGGCTGACCAGGTTGATCTTCAGCCGCGCAGCCTTGAACGCCAGTTTCAGCAAGGTCAGGGCAAAGCCAAGCAGTACCCCAGTCAACAGGTCGGTAAAGATGATCGCCAGCGCCGTCGCCGCATAGGTGAACATCGGCATGCGGCCATAACGGCCTAGCCCACGAAACGCTTTGAAGTCGACCAGCTTGATCCCGGTAAACACCAGCACACCCGCCAGGCTCGCTACCGGTATCTGTTGCAGCACGCTACTAAGCGCCACCACGAACGCCAACAGCCATAGGCCATGGAAAATCGCCGAGGCCCGGGTCTGCGCTCCGGCCTGGACATTGGCCGAACTGCGCACGATCACCCCGGTCATCGGCAAGGCGCCCAGCACCCCGCAAAGCATGTTGCCAATGCCTTGGGCTGAAAGCTCACGGTCAAAATCCGAGCGCTGACCACTGTGCATGCGATCGACCGCTGCAGCCGACAGCAGGGTTTCGGCGCTGGCGATGAAAGCCAGGGCAAAGGCGGCGACCAGCAGAGCAGGGTCAGCCAGTTGCATCAGGTCACCCGGGCGAATCCAGTCAATGGCCTCGGTCAGGTCTGCCGGCACTTGCACGCGGTTTACCGGCAGGACCAGCCACATGCTGATGGCGGTCATGCTTGCCACGCCGAGCAGGGCACCCGGGACAAAGCGCAGCCGCTGCGGCCGAAGGCGCTCCCAACCCCACATGATGGCGATGGTCCCCAGGCCAAGCGCACCGGCCATCCAGCCTGAGCCAACACCCTCCTGTGACAGGGCTGCCGCCACGGTTGCCGGGAACTCCAGCAGGTTCTGCAGGCCTGACGGTTGCGGCGCCGTGTCGAACATCACATGCACCTGAGACAGCACGATCAACACGCCAATCCCCGCCAGCATGCCGTACACCACCGCCGGCGCAGTGACGCGGAACCAGCAGCCCAGGCGCAGGCGCCCGGCCAGTAACTGCAGCAAGCCGGCCAACAGCAGGATCGGCCCAAGCATGGCCATGCCGTGCTGGCGTACCAGCTCGAACACCAGTACCGCCAGACCGGCAGCGGGGCCGCTGACCTGTAGCGGCGATCCGGCAAGGAACCCGACGACAATGCCGCCGATAATCCCAGTAATCAGGCCTTTCGCCGGTGGCATGCCCGAGGCGATCGCAATGCCCATGCACAACGGCAGGGCCACCAGGAAGACCACCACCGACGCCAACAACTCACGCGGCAGGGCCGCTTTCAACTGTGTAATGTTCACCGTGTTTCTCCTTTCTCTAGTCGCACGGCCATTCCCCTGGCCGTGGGCACGTTTGCCCCTGACAAGCGCGCAGGCGCGGGCCGCCAGCGAGCACGCCGGCAGGGCAGTCAGGGAATTCAAGGCAGCCGAAGGCCGCGCCACACCCCTGTAGGGTGCAGCCGGCTATCAAGGTTCTAGCGGCGGACGGGTCGCTTAGTAGCGGCCTCTCGGAGTGGCGCAGGGAACGGGTTCACCAGCGGCCAAGGGCAGGAAGCTGTCGCTGGCGGCGTCGTAGGCTTCGATCTTGCTGGTCTCGATGTCGTACACCCAACCATGAATGAACAGCTCACCGGCCGCCAGGCGCGAAGCCACCGAAGGATGGGTGCGCAAGTGATGCAACTGGGCGATGACGTTCTCTTTGGTCAGCACTTGCATCGTCTCGTGCTCGCTGCCGCAGGAGCAGTTGTTCTCGACCACGGTGCGGGCTACTTCAGCGTGGCGCAGCCAGGCGCCAACGGTAGGCATCTTGGTCAGCGACTGCGGGTTGAGTACCGCACGCATGGCGCCGCAGTCGGAGTGGCCACAGATGATGATGTGGTGCACTTTAAGCGCCATTACGGCGTACTCGATGGCGCTGGAAACGCCCCCGTTCATCTGGCCATAAGGCGGTACCACGTTACCCACGTTACGGGTTACGAACAGGTCGCCTGGCGAGCTTTGGGTGATCAGCTCGGGAACGATGCGCGAATCGGCACAGGTGATGAACATGGCGCGTGGTGTTTGCGCGGTGGCGAGCTTCTTGAACAGCTCTTGCTGATCAGGGAAAACATCATGGTGAAAGCGCAGGAAGCCGTCGACGATGTGCTTAAGGGCAGCATCGGCGCTTTCCGCGGGGACCTGCGGTACGACCTTGGATGGGTCCTTGACGGGCATGATTCATCCTCTTGACGGTGTGTAGGTAAATCCATTTTACCGGTGAAAGATTCAGGCTATGCAGGGTTTTAGATGACACGCACGGGCCATAGATCACAGTCGGTGTGGACTTATTACCTACGCTAGCGGGGAAAACTTAACTGAAACTTAATTAGAAGGCTCTAGAACGGGCGTTCCAGAGAAAAAGGCGGGAGTTGGATAATAGCAAAAAAACATCAGTTGCCAATATGTATTAGCGCAATTATTGGTTGTTATTAGTAGCGTTGTGAGCAATGCGCAGCCCTTGTGTGAGCGGGATCAAGTCAGAACAGCGTCATCTGCCCACCCGGCGGGCAGAACGCCGAGCAATCCAGCGCCTGCGCCTCGCGCCCTTCGAAATCCAGCCGCTTCATTGCCTTGGCAAAGCGCTGCGCCAGCAACTCGGCAAACACCCCTTCACCACGCATGCGTACGCCGAACCGGCTGTCATACAGCGCGCCACTGCGGCTCTGGCGGATCAGGCTCAACACATGCGCCGCCCGCTGCGGGTAATGGTCCTGTAACCACTGCTCGAACAACGGCGCCACTTCCAGCGGCAGACGCAGCATCATGTAGGCCGCACTCTGTGCGCCAGCCTCCCTGGCCGCCTCCAGCAGGCGCTCCAGCTCACTGTCGTTGATCATTGGAATCATTGGCGAACACAAAACACCCACCGGTACGCCCGCTTCACGCAATACCCGGATGGCCCTCAACCTCGCACCGGGTGAGGCCGCTCGGGGTTCGAGCACGCGCTTGAGGCTGTCGTCCAGCGTGGTCAGGCTGATCATCACCCGTGCCAGGCGCTGGCGGGCCATCTCAGCCAGCAGGTCAAGGTCGCGCAGCACCAGTGAACCCTTGGTGACAATGGTCACTGGGTGACGAAAACGCAGTAACACTTCGAGCAAGCGCCGGGTCAGTAACTGTTCCCGCTCAATCGGCTGATACGGATCGGTGTTGGAGCCCAGATTGATCGGCGCGCACACGTAGCCCGGTTTGCTCAATTGCTGTGCCAGCACCTCGGCTGCGTTGGTCTTGGCTATCAGTTTGGTCTCGAAATCCAGGCCGGGAGAAAGGTCCCAGTAGGCGTGCGAGGGGCGGGCATAGCAGTAGATGCAGCCATGCTCGCAGCCACGGTAAGGGTTGATGGAGCGATCGAAAGGGAGGTCGGGTGAAGTGTTGCGGCTGATCACCGACTTGGCTGTCTCGATCCGCACCTCGGTGCCCTGGGTTTGCGGCACTTCCTGGTACCAGCCATCATCTTCCGCCACCGAATGACCAGGGGCAAAGCGGTTGTGTGGGTTGTGCGCCGTGCCACGGCCCTTGTGCGGTGCTGGAGGAATCATGGCTCACCTGCATACTGTATTCATATACAGTATCGTGCATGCCGGGATCTTTCCAGCACCTCTGGTCTGACTACTTCAGGCCATGCCAGCTGAGATACGCTGCCTGGCTCGATGGCCGCCCAAGAAACGCCTCGATGCCTTCACGTAACGGGCGCGATGCCCCTGGAGCGAACAGTGCTTCCTGCAGTGCCCGACCCGTGGCTTCGTTCAACAGGCCCTCGGCTTCGAAGCGGGTGAACAAATCGAAGGCATGCACATCCGACCACAGGTAGGCGTAGTAACCAGCATCGTAGCCGTTCACAAGGTGGTCGAAGGCATGCGCCGGATGTTCGAAATCAGCCAGCGGCCAGTAACCACAACGTTCGCGGGCATCACCCAATCGCTGTTCCAAGGACCTGCCATCGTTTGGTGTGCCATGCAGGTCCATGTCGAACAACGCCAGGCACAGATCACTCGCGATCTCCTCCACGCCCTGCTGTCGTAACTGCTGCAGGCACTCATCGGCTTGCTTGCGGGATAGTTGACGGCCGTCCTGCGTGCGCGCCGAGATCGCCACCAGATAGTCCGCGTCCCAGACCCAACGCTCGAACAGCTTGCCGAACAACTCCACACCATCGGTGCCCAGCTCGGTCACGTTGGACATGACGTGGTTCGTCGTACGTACCAGCAGGTGGTGCAAGGCATGGCCGAATTCATGGAAAAGCTTGCGCAGTGACAAATGATCGAGCAACGGCTGTAAACCTGACAGCGCTTGCGGCACATCACTGAACACCACCACCGAGGCTGCCTGGTAGATACCCTCTGCATCGACCCGACGATTCCTTACATAGGTGGTAAACACCGCGTCTGGCTGCTTGCCTGCGTGTTGCACGGCATCCAGATACAGAAAACCAATGAAAGCGCTGTCCTGCCACACCTCGAACGGCTGCACGCTGTCATCCCAAGCAGGCAGCGCTTTGGGCTGCAGCACTACACCAAACAACTTCTGCGCCAGTTGCTGCAACGCACTGACAACGGTATTCAGCGGGAAGTAATCGCGCAGCGCTTCGGCAGGAAACTCACTGCGCGAAGCACGCCGCAGGTACTCGAAATCCCAGGGCAGGGGTTTGCCCAGGCCCTGTTCGGCAGCCCCGCGCTCCACCTGCGAACGCCACCGCAACATGGCAGGTCGCACATGATCGGCCAGATCGTGAAGAAAGCCGCACACCTGGGCTACCGAACCCGCACTCTTCACCTGCAAGCTCTGCTCCAGATGGCCGGAATAACCGAGCAGGAGGGCCTTCGCCTCAAGCAACTGCGCCAGTTGCTGCAGATACGTGCCGTTGTCCTGTTGCGGATCATGGCTGACGCCGCGGGCGTGGAAAGCCCGGTACACACGCTCACGGAGCTGGCGGTTGCCAGCATGTTTGAGCACCTCACGAGTAGTCACCGTGTCACACGCAATCAACCACCCCTGCTTACCTGCTTGTTGTGCTCCTGCAGCCAATTCGTCGCGTACCCGCTGTGGTATGCCGCTCAGTTCGGCTTCATCGGTGATATTCAACCCAGGCCGGTTGATGTTGCTGCGGAACGCCTCGCGTGCGGTGCCAATCTGCGCCTGAAGGTTTGCCAGACGCGCCTTGCCTGCGGAGTCGAGTAACGCGCCGCCAGCGGCGAACTTGTCCAGATGCCAACGCAAGGTGGCGCGCTTCCCGGCATCCAGTTGTTTGCCGATGTCACTGCCGGCCAAGCGTTCATACAGCTCATGCAAGCCAGTGTTGGCGAACTTCTGTTCGAAGCATGCCGTCGCTCTGCCGTAGAAATCGATGATGGCGTTGGCCCAGGCCGTATCCCGGCCGACCAGTGGTGAAGCGGCATACAACACTGCCAGCAGCCGGCTATCCAGCCCATCCACCGCCAGCACCATGTCATCCCAGGTGGGCATGGTTCGTTGATCACGGATGATGCGTTCTACACCGTTCTCGTGTGCCAGCAGCACGTGAGCGAATGCCGCCTGCATGTTTTCGAGGGTGATGGATGAGTAATCGACGGGGATATGGCTATTTTGCAGAAGAGGGTTGGCCATGACGCACACCTTGCTGGTAGAAATGAGCAAGAGAGCTTGCATGGCCAACGTGCGCCAGGTGGCCTGACTATCTAACACCTGTCCATGCCTGCCCGGGCATTGCGCCCGGGTGGCATGACCGTATTACTCAGCCGGCTTTTTCAGCTTCGGATTTGGGAAGAACTGCACGGTCTGCACCTTGGCCGGCGCGGCTTTCGGCGCCAGGTGGTTGACCCGGGTGCCCAGTTCCTTCGGCACCGACAAGCCCTGCTCGTTGAGGGTGTCGGTAAAGCCGCAAGCCACACACTCACGGTGCGGTACACCGTCTTCGTTCCACATCATCAGCTTGTCGGGCTCGCTGCACGCCGGGCACACGGCACCGGCAATGAAGCGCTTCTTGGTCTTGTTCACAGCTACCTCACTCATGCTGCAGCGTCCTCGGTGAGACCACTGTGGCGCAGCAATGCATCGATGGAAGGCTCACGCCCACGGAAGTCGACGAACAGCTCCATCGGCTCGCGCGAACCCCCACGGGCCAGGATCGCCTCGCGGAAGGCGCGGCCGGTCTCGGCGTTCAGCACGCCTTCTTCCTCGAAGCGCGAGAAGGCGTCAGCCGACAGCACTTCGGCCCACTTGTAGCTGTAGTAGCCCGCCGCGTAACCGCCCGCGAAAATGTGCGCAAAGCTGTTGGGGAAGCGGTTGTAAGCCGGCGGGCGCATGACCGACACCTCGTCACGCACACCTTCGAGCACCTGCAATACGCTGCGGCCGTCGCCATGGCTGGCGTGCAGTTCGAAATCGAACAGCGAGAACTCCAGCTGGCGCACCATCATCATGCCCGACTGGAAGTTTTTCGCGGCCAGCATCTTGTCCAGCAGGTCCTGGGGCAGGGCGGCGCCGGTTTCGTAGTGACCCGAAATCAGTGCCAGGCCTTCCGGCTCCCAGCACCAGTTTTCCATGAACTGGCTTGGCAGCTCGACCGCATCCCAGGCCACGCCGTTGATGCCGGACACGCCGGCATGCTCGATGCGGGTCAGCATGTGGTGCAGGCCGTGACCGAACTCGTGGAACAGGGTGGTGACTTCATCGTGGGTCAGCAACGCGGGCTTGCCGGGCGCGGCCGGAGTGAAGTTGCACACCAGGTTGGCCACCGGGCTCTGCAGCTGGCCGCCGGCAGTGCGGCGACGGTCACGGGCGCCGTCCATCCAGGCGCCGCCACGCTTGTTGGCGCGGGCGTACAGGTCGAAGAAGAAACGGCCAACGTGCTGACCATTTTCCTTGATCTCGAACAGGCGTACGTCCGGGTGCCAACTGTCGAAGCCTTCAAGCTCGGCGATTTCGATGCCGTACAGGCGCTGCACGATGCTGAACAGGCCGCCCAGCACCTTGTCGATCGGGAAATAGGCGCGCAGGGCTTCCTGCGACACGCTGTAGCGCTGCTCGCGCAGCTTCTCACCAAAGTAGCCGGCATCCCAGCTGGCCAGCTCGGGACAGCCTTGTTCGGCAGCGTAGGCCTTGAGCTGTTGCAGGTCCTGGGCGGCGAACGGCTTGGAACGCTTGGCAAGGTCACGCAAGAAACTCAGCACCTGGTCGCTGGACTCGGCCATCTTGGTGGCCAGGCTCAGCTCTGCGTAGTTCTTGTAGCCCAGCAGTTCGGCCAGTTCCTGGCGCAGGTCGAGGATTTCGCGCATCACCGGGCCGTTGTCGAACTGGCCGGCATTCGGGCCCTGGTCGGAGGCGCGGGTGCAGTAGGCGGCGTATAGCTCTTCGCGCAGGGCGCGGTCGCTGGCGTAGGTCATCACCGCGTAGTAGCTGGGGAACTCGAGGGTGATCAACCAGCCGTCCAGGCCCTTGGCCTGGGCTGCAGCGGCCATCTGCGCCTTGGCCGAATCGGTCAGGCCGGCCAGCGCAGCTTCGTCGGTGACATGCTTGGTCCATGCCTGGGTGGCGTCGAGCAACTGATTGGAGAAACGGCTGCCCAGCTCGCTGAGCTTGCTCTGCACCTCGGCGTAACGCTGCTGCTTGTCCGCTGGCAGGTCGATACCCGACAGGCGGAAGTCACGCAGGGCGTGCTCGAGGATAGTCTTTTGCGCCACGTCGAAGCTGGCGGCCTCCGGGCTGTCGATCAGCGCCTGGTAGGCTTCGAACAGCGCGCGGTTCTGGCCCAGTTCGGTAGAGTAGGCACTCAGGGCTGGCAGGCAAGACTCGTAAGCCTCGCGCAGCTCGGCGCTGTTGCACACCGCATTGAGGTGGCTGACCGGGCTCCAGGCCGCGCCCAGGCGGTCGTTCAGTTCGTCCATGGCCAGCACCAGGCCGGCCCATGTAGGGTTCTTGCCCTGCTTTTCTAGGATCTCGGCAATGGCTTTACGGTTGTCGGCCAAGATCGCTTCGATCGCCGGCAACACGTGTTCGGCACGAATTTGCGAGAAGGGCGGCAGATCGTGGGATTGCAGAAGCGGGTTGTTCGCAGTCACGGTTTGGATACCTTGGCAGAAGAAACACTGCCCCATCTTAATTACAATCGACGCCGACCGCAGCAGGCAGCCTGCCTATCGGCACAGATGAGAGACGCTATCATGGCCATTCGCAGCTTCCAGCAACACACTCCGAAAGTTGGGCCCAGGGCCTTCGTCGACCGTTCGGCGGTGGTGCTGGGCGACGTGGAGATCGGTGAAGACAGTTCGGTCTGGCCGTTGACCGTGGTGCGCGGCGACATGCACCGCATCCGCATTGGCGCGCGCACCAGCGTGCAGGACGGCAGCGTGCTGCACATTACCCACGCGGGGCCTTTCAACCCGGACGGTTTCCCGCTGATCATCGGCGACGAAGTGACCATCGGGCACAAAGTGATGCTGCATGGCTGCACCTTGGGCAACCGCATCCTGGTGGGCATGGGCAGCACCATCATGGACGGTGCCATCGTCGAGGACGAAGTGATCATCGGCGCTGGCAGCCTGGTGCCGCCGGGCAAACGCCTGGTCAGTGGCTACCTGTACATGGGCAGCCCGGTGAAACAGGCCCGGCTGCTGAATGACAAGGAGCGCGCATTTTTCTCCTACAGCGCCGGCAACTACGTGAAGCTCAAGGACCAGCACCTGGCCGAAGGCTACGATCAACCTGAATGACCGCATTCGCGGGCGCGCCCGCTCCCACGGGTTCAGTGGAGCCATCAAGGCCTGCGCTGTACCTGTGGAAGCGGGCATGCCCGCGAAGAAGACCACGCAGCACTCAAGTGGAACCCTGTACATGCACCAGCAAAACATCCTCTTCGACCTCGACGGCACCCTGACCGACCCACGCCTGGGCATCACTCGCTCGATCCAGTACGCCCTGGCCAAACTGGGCATCGATGAACCGGACCTGGCCCGCCTCGAGCATTTCATCGGCCCACCCCTGCTGCAGGCTTTCATGCAGTTCTACAACTTCGACGAAGCCAAGGCCTGGGATGCGGTGAACTTCTACCGGGAGCGCTTCCGCGTGACCGGGCTGTACGAAAACCTGGTGTTCGCTGGCGTCCCCGAATTGCTCGAAGCCCTGAACGACCAGGGCCGCACGCTGTACATTGCCACGTCAAAACCGTGGGAGTTCGCCCGCGAAATCGCCCGGCACTTCGCCTTCGATCATCACTTCAAGGTGATCTACGGCAGTGAGCTGGACGGCACGCGCACCAACAAGGTCGAGCTGATTCGCCATTTGCTGGATGAAGAAGGGCTGGACCCTGCACAGACGCTGATGATCGGTGACCGCAAGCATGACCTGATCGGCGCGCGCAGCAACGGGCTGCAGGCAGTAGCGGTGGAGTACGGGTTTGGCAGCCGGGAAGAGTTGATGGCAGAGGAGCCTGCCTTCCACTTTGCCACCTTGGCCGAGATGCATCAGGCATTCCTCAAGGCGTGACGGCCCTGGGGGCTGCCTTGCGGCCCCCAGGATCTTACCGGCCAGCCATCAACCCCTGGAGCGCTGCCTTTCTCTCATCAATCGGCAAACGCCCCAATTGCTCGACTCGCTCATAAAACCGGGCCCAGTCACCATCAACCTCATGGAACAGCGCGGCAAACGCCGGCACCCACTGGTCATACAGCCCGAACGGCAACAACTTGGCATTATTCATCGGCCCATGCATCCAGGCGTCATAGCGTTTGTCCCCACCCCATTGGCCATCACGCAACTGCCGGTATTCCTGCCTTAACCGGTCGAACTCCGCCCGCTTGGCCAGCCGCTTGTGCGCATCATCCAAAGGCCCGTCATAAATGGCCTGCAATCGCTCACGACAGGCCAGCACCAGGCGGATGAACTGATCACGCTGCTGCTGCCTCCGCCCTGCGCCAACCGCCGCCAGCCCACGCGCCGCCCGCCATTGCCGCGTGCCCTCCTGCTCGACGAACGAGGCGAAGGATTCATTGAATTCGGTATCGTCCTGCACGTAGAAGCGCTGGTGGGCCAGTTCATGAAAGATCAACGTAGCCAGGCGCTCATCGCCCCAGCCCACCATCGACGACAGAATCGGGTCATCGAACCAACCCAGGGTCGAATAAGCTTCCACGCCGCCGACGTAAACATCCAGGCCATCCTGGCGCATCAACGCCGCCGCGCCCCGCGCCGCGCCTTGCTGGTAGTAGCCGCGGTACGCCACGCACCCGGCTATCGGAAAGCAGTGCGTTACCGGTTGCAACGACAACTCGGGCGTGGCGAACACATTCCACACCACGTAGGGGCGGCCAAGGTCGGCGTATACCCGGTAGCTGCGGTTGTCTGGCAGTTTCAATTGCTGGCTGGCAAACACCCGCGCCTGTTCGGCCTGTTGCAGGTGCGCGCGCAAAGGTGCAGGGGTAGCAGGGTCGGCCAATACCTGCTCTACAGGCTGCCGCGCCCGCAGCAACTGCCACTGGCCCTGGGCCAGCTGCCCATAGTAGGCGACATTGCTGCAACCGTTCAGCAGGAGCGCCGCAAGCAGCGGAACCAAACGGGTGAAAATGCGGTCGAGTGCCCCAAGGCCTGAGCGCTGCATAAGAAAAAGTCGAAGCATCCGGTACTGTCTGACTCGCTCAAGACCATTTCGCTCCAAGACTATCTCGCCAAGGGGGAGTTTCGCCATGCGTGCATTGTTGGTCGCCGGCTCACTGTTGTTGATCTCTGCCTGTTCAACATTGCCAGACCCAGACCCGAACCAGGCCTGGATCGACCTCACGCGCTACGACAACACCTCGCTGGACGCCGTGCAGGTAGATGAGCGTGACTGGGCTGACAGCCGCTATTTCGAGGTTCAACCCGGCAGCCACGAACTGACCGTGCGCTATCAGTTTCCGGTTAATCCCAGCAATATCGGCCCTGTCAATGAGCCACTGTGGCGCGATTGCCAGGTCAAGCTGACCTTCAAGGACTTCAGCGCCGGGCAGCGTTATCAACTGCAGGCTGGCAGCATTGGCTTCCGCCCTTGGATCAAACTCTACGACCACCAGCAAAAACTGCTGGGTCAAGGGCTGCCGGCGGGTTGTCAGCGCACCTGAACCGCACAAACGGCGCTATGCTTGTTACTTGTAAATCGCAAGTGGGAGTTTCGCCATGCGCCAGCCCATGATGCTGATCGCCCTCAGTACACTGGGGGCTTGCGCCAGCCCCTTGCCGCCAGTCGACCCGAAGCAGGCGTGGGTCGACCTGTACACCATGACTCCCGGCCGGGTGATCATGGCCGACCGCCTCGATGGCAAGCGCCTGGAGGATGGCCGTTACTTTCAGGTGACGCCGGGCAAGCACGAACTGGTGGTGCGCTTTGATTATGAAATCTACTCGGGCGGCATCATGTCAGAACCCAGGGACCGAACCTGTTACCTGACCGTACGCTTTGACAACTTCAAGGCCGGCGAGCGCTATCGCCTGGAGGCGCGAGCGCCAGTGATGGAGCCGCAGGTGCTGCTGTATGACGCCAACCGCAAGGTGGTGGTGAACGAGCCTAGCGAGGTGTTCTGCATACCGTGAATTCGGGGCTGCATTGCAGCCCCGAGCCCTGATGCTTATCGATCGTTCTTCTGATAGATGATCTTCTTCGTCCCGCCATCGCAGGTCCCGACGACCATGTTCTGGTCCTCGACCTCGCTGTTGGGCACGATCTCCAGCGTGTAGGACGTAACCCCTTGGGCCTGGATCTTGGCCTCGATCTCGGCTTTCAGCTCCTCGCATGGCTTGACGGCCGCCAGCGCAGACGTGGCGACAAGGGTAGCCAACACAGCGATAGCTACGCGAATCATGGAACGGCTCCTGGAAAGGGCAGTGGCGCTGCCGACGTTCTTTAGACTACAGCAAACCACTACCGTTGCACCGCTTCACCCCACTAACGCGGCATCCAGGCTGATCTTCGCATTCAAAACCTTGGACACCGGGCAGCCTTCCTTCGCCTTGTTGGCAATCTCCAGGAATTGAGCCTCGCTGGCCCCGGGTACCTTGGCCCTGAGCACCAGGTGCACGGCAGTAATGGCAAAACCGTCCGTTTGCTTGTCGAGCGTCACCTCTGCAGCCGTGTCGATCCGCTCTGCGGTAAGCCCCGCCTCGCCGAGCATCATTGATAGCGCCATCGAGAAACAACCGGCATGCGCCGCGCCGATCAGCTCCTCCGGGTTGGTACCGGGTGTGCCCTCGAAACGTGTATTGAAGCCATAAGGGTTCTGCTTGAGCGCGCCGCTTTCGGTAGAAAGCAGACCTTTCCCATCCTTCAGGCCACCTTGCCAGATCGCCGATGCTGTCTTTTTCATGATGCCTCCTGATCACTGGGTTGCTTGCCTACGGTTCAGAGGCCCGCCGCCTGCCGCAAGTTCAGAGCAATATGCTTGCAGGCATTGAATCCAACGAATGCGCCCATACAGAATCAAAAAGGCCTCTGGCCAATCATTCTTGCGGAGGCTCCATGACGCAGCTGCGTGACCTGAAGATTTCCACCCTGGACCTGGTGCCCGTGCGCGCCGACGCTGGCCCCGCGCAATCGCTGCGCAACTCGCTGGACCTGGCGCAGCATGTCGAGCGCTTTGGCTATAACCGTTTTTGGGTGGCCGAGCACCACAATATGGACGGCATCGCCAGTTCGGCGACTTCGGTGCTGATCGGCTACCTGGCCGGTGGGACCTCACGTATTCGCGTGGGCTCTGGTGGGGTAATGCTGCCCAACCATGCGCCGCTGGTAATTGCCGAGCAGTTCGGCACCTTGGCCAGCCTGTATCCGGGGCGTATCGACCTTGGCCTGGGCCGTGCGCCGGGTTCGGACCAAATGACCGCCTATGCCCTGCGACGCGAGCGCGCTGGCAGCCCGGATGACTTCCCGGACGATGTCGAGGAGCTTTCGCGCTACCTCGGGCCACGCACCGATGATCAAAAAGTGATCGCCGTACCCGGGCACGACACCGACGTGCCAATGTGGTTGCTGGGATCCAGCCTGTTCAGCGCCCAGCTGGCCGGCATGCGCGGCATGCCCTACGCCTTCGCCTCGCATTTCGCACCACGCTACATGCACGAGGCGATTCGCGTATATCGCAACCATTTCAGGCCCTCGACCACGCTGGATAAGCCGTATGTGATGCTGGGCATACCCATGGTGGTGGCGCAGACCGACGAGAAGGCCGAATACCTGGCAACCTCGGTCTACCAACGCATCCTGGCGCTGATTCGCGGACAGAGCCTGATGCAGAAGCCACCCGTGGAGAGCATGGATGGGCTGTGGTTGCCCCATGAGCGAGAGACGGTGGGCAGCTTCCTGGGGTTGGCCATGATTGGCAGCCCGCAGAAGGTAAAGGCCAAGGTAGAAGTGCTGCTGGACCAGACGGGTGCGGATGAACTGATCTTTACCTGTGACTTGTATGAACATGCGGACCGCATTCGGTCATATGAGCTGATGGCGCAGGCCCTCAAGACCGAGTGACCCTCGTCGCGGGCTCGCCCGTTTCCACAGGTTGACTGAAGCCTTCAAGGCCTGCGCTGTACCTGTGGGAGCGGGCAAGCCCGCGAATGAGCGGGGCCATCAGCCGCGGCGGTACACAATCTCCTTGGTGCCGGCCTCGCAGCTACCAATGACCTTGCCCGCCGGCTCGCCTTTTTTGACGATCTCCAGCTTGTAGCCAGTGACGCCCTTGGCATCCAGCTTGGCCGCAATTTCCGCCTTCAACTCCTCGCACGGTTTGCCCGCTGCCAGCGCACCACCGGCCAGGGTCATCAGGCCCAGCGCCAGAATCAGTTTTTTCATCACTCGCTTTCCTTGTGCAGATGAAATCAGAAGGGGACCCCACCAAGGCGCCCCGTTCCTGAATACCTCATCACGCCGAGATCATGCAGCCCGACGCTATATCAGCTATTGGCGATACGGAAGCCGACCTTCAGCGTGACCTGGAAGTGCGCCGCCTTGTTGTCACGGATATGGCCACGGGTATCGACCACTTCGAACCATTCCAGGTGCTTGATGCTTTTGCCGGCTTCAGCCAGAGCATTGTTGATGGCGTCTTCGATACTGGTGGGCGAAGACCCTACCAGTTCGATTTTCTTGTAGGTGTGATGATCGGTCATGAGTGCTCTCCATGGGTGACAGTGAGTTTCAGCCTAGCAGCGCAGGCCTGGTTTACCTGCGAGCAGTCACTGTCAGCGAAAGTTCGATCGCACTTTCTCGCAGGCCAAGGGTCGCAATCCTTAGAGCCCATACTGCAAAGGAGAGTCAACATGCACCGTAACTCGCTGCGTAAAACGTCCCTGGAAAGCATGGAAGCAGAGATCGAGAGCCTTCTGAAAAGCTTGGAAAACCTCAAGCATGATGCATCGGAAGAGTCCCAGAAGTCGGTGAAGGCAATCCGCAGCAACGCTGAAAGCGCACTGCGTCATTCGCGCAGCCTACTGAGCGATGCGTACGAGGAAGTGAAGCAGCGCACCCGCCAGACCGGCATAGCCACCCGGGACTACGCCCAGGAACACCCCTACACAACCGCTGGTGTGGCCATTGGTGCGTTGGGCCTGCTGGCGGCCTACCTGATGTGCAAGCGAAACTAAGCGCCCTGCCGCGCAAGTTCCGCCCGTAACCACTGCGCCAACTGCTCGGCGCGCCCGTCTGCGGCGCGCCGTGGCACCCACAATGCCAGCGCCGCCTGGGTAGGTGAAAACCCCCACGGCGCACTCAAACGGCCCGCCCGCAGGTCATCGGCGACCAGTGGCTGCGGTGCAATCGCAACGCCCAATCCGGCCACGGCAGCTTCCAGCAGGTAATACAGGTGCTCGAAGGCCTGGCCATAGTGAATGGCCGCCGGGTCCAGGCCCTGTTGCATCGCCCAGGTCGGCCAGGCTTGCGGGCGTGAAGTGGTGTGCAGCAAGGCTTCGCCCAGCAGTGCCTCGGCGGGCGCCCCCCGCAAGCGCTGGAAGCCTGCGAAATGCGGGCTGAGCACCGGTCCGATACATTCCTCGGCCAGCACATGCACCTGCATATCCGCCGGCCACGGTGGCTCGGCATACACCAGCAACGCATCCAGCCCAGGCCGCCGCGGGTCAAGGTCGCCCTCACCCGCCGACAGATGCAAGCGCAGCTCAGGCAAATCCGCCTGCAACCGCCCCAGCCGCGGGATAAACCAGCGTGCCAGCAGGCTGCCCGAGCAGCCCAGCACGAACGGCGCCTCGCTCACATCACGGCTGAGTTCGGAACACACGCTGCGCAGCCGGTCGAAGGCCTCACCGCTGGCATCGCGCAGACGAACGCCTGCATCTGTGAGTTTGATGCCGCGCCCGTCCTTGACGAACAGGGCGACGCCCAGATGCTCCTCAAGCACCTTGATCTGCCGGCTGACGGCGCCGTGGGTGACGTGCAGCGCTTCAGCTGCCTGGCTGACACTGTTCAGCCTGGCTGTAGCCTCGAAGGCACGCAGGGCATTGAGGGGAGGGAGGTCGTGGGCCATTTTACCTGTGAGTTTTTCTGACAAGTTTGCGCAATCTTATCGGTTTTCAGCCGAGCTTGCCGTGGTTAGAGTAAAGCCCATCACTCATTCACTACGCCTTGGAGCGCCCCATGTCCCAGTCCCAATACCGCCCCGGCCCCGACGCCAATGGCCTGTTCGGCTCGTTTGGCGGCCGCTATGTGGCCGAAACCCTGATGCCACTGGTGCTGGACCTGGCCCGCGAATACGAAGCTGCCAAGGCAGACCCCAAGTTCCTTGAAGAGCTGGCGTACTTCCAGCGCGACTACATCGGCCGCCCTAACCCGCTGTACTTCGCCGAGCGCCTGACCGAGCATTGCGGCGGGGCGAAGATTTTCTTCAAGCGTGAAGAGCTCAACCATACCGGCGCGCACAAGGTGAACAACTGCATCGGCCAGGTGCTGCTGGCCAAGCGCATGGGCAAAAAGCGCCTGATCGCCGAAACCGGCGCCGGCATGCACGGTGTCGCCACCGCCACCGTCGCCGCGCGCTTCGGCCTGCCTTGCGTGATCTACATGGGCGCTACCGACATCGAGCGCCAGCAGGCGAACGTGTTCCGCATGAAACTGCTGGGCGCCGAGATCGTGCCGGTTACCGCCGGCACCGGCACCCTGAAAGACGCCATGAACGAAGCCCTGCGTGACTGGGTTACCAACGTCGAAGACACCTTCTACCTGATCGGCACTGTGGCTGGCCCACACCCGTACCCCGCCATGGTCCGCGATTTCCAGTCGATCATCGGCAAAGAGACCCGTGCCCAGTTGCAAGAGAAGGAAGGCCGCCTGCCTGATAGCCTGGTTGCCTGCGTCGGCGGTGGCTCCAATGCCATGGGCCTGTTCCATGAATTCCTCGAAGAGCCGAGCGTGCAGATCATCGGCGTTGAAGCCGGTGGCCATGGCGTACACACCGACAAGCACGCCGCCAGCCTGAACGGCGGCGTACCGGGCGTGTTGCACGGCAATCGCACCTACCTGTTGCAGGACCAAGACGGCCAGATCACCGATGCCCACTCTATTTCCGCAGGCCTGGACTACCCGGGCATCGGCCCGGAGCACGCCTATCTGCATGAGGTAAAGCGCGTCGAGTACGTCAGCATCACCGACGACGAAGCATTGGATGCGTTCCACGCAACCTGCCGTCTGGAAGGCATCATCCCAGCCCTGGAAAGCTCCCACGCCTTGGCCGAAGCGATCAAGCGCGCACCGAAGCTGCCCAAGGACCACCTGATGGTCGTGTGCCTGTCGGGCCGCGGCGACAAAGACATGCAAACCGTCATGAACCACATGGCCGCCCAGGAGAAACAGGCATGAGCCGTCTTGAACAACGCTTCGCCGAGCTGAAGGCCGAAGGCCGCTCGGCACTGGTCACCTTCGTCACAGCTGGCGACCCGGGCTACGACGCCTCGCTGCAGATCCTCAAGGGCCTGCCGGCTGCTGGCGCCGACGTGATCGAGCTGGGCATGCCGTTCACCGACCCGATGGCCGATGGCGTGGCCATCCAGCTGGCCACCCTGCGCGCCCTTGAAGCTGGCCAGACCTTGGCCAAGACCCTGCAGATGGTTCGCGAATTCCGTGTGGATAACCAGACCACGCCGATCGTGCTGATGGGTTACTACAACCCTATCCACCGCTTTGGCGTGGACACGTTCGTGGCTCAAGCCAAGGCAGCGGGCGTCGATGGCCTGATCATCGTCGACCTTCCGCCAGAGCACGACGCCGAACTGGCTACCCCGGCCCAGGCCGCAGGCATCGACTTCATCCGCCTGACCACCCCGACCACCGACGACGCGCGCCTGCCGCGCGTGCTGGAGCGCAGCTCCGGGTTCGTCTACTACGTGTCGGTGGCCGGCGTGACCGGTGCCGGTTCGGCGACCACCGAGCATGTGACCGAAGCCATTGCCCGCCTGCGCCGGCATACCGATCTGCCGATCAGCGTTGGCTTCGGCATTCGCACGCCGGAACAGGCTGCGAACATTGCCCGCCTGGCGGATGGTGTGGTGGTGGGCTCGGCACTGGTCGACAAGATTGCCCAGGCCAAAAGCGCCGATCAGGCGGTGACCGATGTATTGAGCCTGTGCTCGGCATTGGCTGAAGGGGTGCGCGGCGCGCGCCGCTAAACCGCGTCGTCTGCTTCGCGGGTAAACCCGCTCCTACGGAACCAGCGCCACCCTCTGGCTCTGCGATAGCGTTGTAGGAGCGGGTTCACCCGCGAATAGGCCGGCACAGGCTACCCCCGCCTAGCCCCCAAAAACCGACAGATTCAATGGCCGCACGGCCCCCATCCAGATCGCATGATCCCGGTGATCCGCCAGTTCATCCCCGGTTTCCGGATGCATGAATACCACCAGGCCCTTGCGGTACAGCGCCAACCAAGGCAAAACCACCCCCACCACTTCCGGCCCGAACGCCAGCTGGCAACTCCAGTCCGGATGCGGCCCAACCGGTTTCTGGTGCATGCGCCCCATGGTCACGGGAAACAGCCGAGCCGCCTCCTCGCACAGTTCCCGGGCCTGCTCCATGGTGGCTGCGTCGTAATAAACGTGGGCGTGGTAACCCTTGATCCTCTGCACGATAACTCCTGATTGCGGTCCAACCATCACCACCTGTACACGGAGTGATGCAGTGAAAAACGCCGAAACCCCAGTATTCAAACTGGTCCTGTTCGGGCCTGAAAGCAGCTTGGGCAATGCCCTGGTGGCCGAACTGCTATCGCGCCAACACGAAGTCACCGCCGTGGTGGATGACCTCAACCGCCACACCGCCCGCCCCGGCCTGCACTTCAAGATAGGCGGGCTGAACAGTGCCGACCAGGCGGAGCAGGGCGCGGCAGGCGGTTCAGCGGTAATCGCCCTTTTATCGACGCTGGCGTCAGGTGACCTGCCGGGGCAAGCACGCCTGAGCGAAGCGCTGGTGGCGGGGCTTGAGCGTACGACTATACGCCGGCTATTGCTGGTGGGCGATTTCGCTGTGCTGGACGAGCCGAACAAGTACAGCCCAGCAGAGCGGGAGAGCGTGGATCAGGTAGTTGATGGGTTGCAGCGCAGCGCGCTGCGCTGGACCTTGATCAATACCCCGCAGCCGCTGCCGGACGCGGCGTGGGCGCGTGTGGCGGCGGGGATCGTGGATATGCTGGAGCTGGACCTGCACCGGGGCGAGCATCTTAACTTCGTGGTCTAGATGACCGCGCAGCCTCGGGGCTCAGCGGTTGCGCTCCTGCTCCAACCAATCCACGAACCGCTCGATCAACGCTCCACGCCGCTTGCGCGGTGGCAACACCGCGTAATAGCCGCGTTGCGAACGCAAGCTCCCCTCCAACGGCCGACACAGCAACCCTTGCTCCACCAACCCATCCACCAGGTGCCCCCAGCCAATCGCCACTCCTTGCCCGGCAATCGCTGCCTGAATCAGCAAGGTGTAGTTATCAAACCGCAACTGCCCCGCCGGCGGTGGGCTGGTCACACCAAACCCGCGAAATACCCCCGCCCAGTCAAACCAGCGGCTGGCCTGCTCGCCCTTCAAATGCAGCAGCGGCAATCGTTGCAAGGCCACAGCTGACAAGGCTTTGCCATGAATCAGACGGGGGCTGCACACCGGGAACACTTCCTCATCGAATAGCCAACGGCTTTCTCCTTGGTGAAAGCGTCCATCGCCAAACAGCACCGCCACATCGATGTCCGGGCGCAACATGCCCTGGCTGCGCTCACCCGTCACCAGGCTCACATCCACCTGTGGATAAGCCTCATGAAAGCGTTGCAGCCTTGGCATCAACCAGAACGCCGCAAAGGCAAAGTCGGTGGCCACCTGCAGCACTTCATGCTGGCCACGCCCGCTGGCCTGGGCGATACCGTCATCCATGGCCTGCAGCCCCTGTTGCACCTGTTCGAACAGCACCTGGCCAGCCTCGGTCAGCTCGATGCCCCGGTAAATGCGGTCAAACAAGCGCGTGCCCAACTGTGCCTCCAGGCGCTTCACCTGCTGGCTCACTGCCGGCTGCGTGGTACCCAACTCCAGCGCCGCAGCGGTAAAGCCACGCAGGCGCGCAGCAGCCTCGAATACACGCAAGGTATCCAGCGACAACCCGGCAAGGTGGTCAAACATAAGCGTAGCTAATCCCAGTCATTGCCCGCCATGGGCTTTACCCATGTTATCCACAGTCGCATCTTGGTAGGCAAGCGGTTCGCATAACCCTCAACGATGGAAGCCCCCATGACGCGTCCGAATATCCTGTTCATCATGGCCGACCAGATGGCCGCGCCCTTGCTGCCGATCTACGGCCCTTCGCCCATCCAGATGCCGCACCTCGGCCGCCTGGCCGAGCAAGCCGTGGTGTTCGACTCGGCCTACTGCAACAGCCCGCTGTGCGCACCATCACGCTTCACCCTGGTCAGCGGTCAGCTGCCCAGCCGTATTGGCGCCTACGATAACGCGGCCGACTTCCCTGCCGATGTGCCAACCTACGCCCATTACCTGCGTCGCCTGGGCTACCGCACCGCGCTGTCAGGCAAGATGCACTTCTGCGGCCCCGACCAGTTGCACGGCTATGAAGAACGCCTGACCAGCGACATCTACCCGGCCGACTATGGTTGGGCGGTGAACTGGGACGAACCCGATGTGCGTCCAAGCTGGTACCACAACATGTCCTCGGTGCTGCAGGCCGGTCCGTGCGTGCGCACCAATCAGCTGGATTTCGACGAGGAGGTGGTGTTCAAGGCGCGTCAGTACCTGTACGACCATGTGCGCGAAAACGATGGCCGGCCATTTTGCCTGACCGTTTCGATGACTCACCCGCATGACCCCTACACCATTGCCAAACGCTACTGGGACCGCTACGAAGGTGTGGATATCCCCATGCCCCGTGCCGAGTTCGGCCAGGCAGAACTCGATCCGCATTCGCAGCGCCTGCTGAAGGTCTACGACCTGTGGAACAAGCCACTGCCTGTGGACAAGATCCGCGATGCCCGCCGTGCCTACTTCGGCGCGTGCAGCTATATCGATGACAACATTGGCCAGCTGCTGCAGACCCTGGAGGAATGCAACCTGGCCGATGACACACTGATCGTGTTTTCCGGCGACCACGGCGACATGCTTGGCGAGCGTGGCCTCTGGTACAAAATGCACTGGTTCGAAATGTCGGCGCGGGTACCGTTGCTGATCCATGCGCCGAAGCGCTTTGCAGCGGGCCGGGTAACTGCCTCGGTGTCGACCTGCGACCTGCTGCCAACCTTGGTCGAACTGGCTGGCGGCGCTGTGGATAAAGACCTGCATCTGGATGGCCGCTCACTGTTGGGCCACCTGCAAGGGCAGGGCGGTCACGACGAGGTGATCGGCGAGTACATGGCCGAAGGCACCGTCGGCCCGCTGATGATGATCCGCCGCGGGCACTACAAGTTCGTGTACAGCGAAGACGACCCGTGTCTACTCTATGACCTGAGCCGCGACCCGCACGAGCGGGAGAACCTCACTGGCAGCCCGGACCACCAGACGCTGCTACAGGCATTTGTCGATGAAGCGCAACAGCGCTGGGACATCCCCAACCTGCGCCAGCAGGTACTAGCCAGCCAGCGCCGCCGCCGGCTGGTGGCCGAAGCGCTGGCCATCGGCAAGCTGAAAAGCTGGGACCACCAACCATTGGTGGACGCCAGCCAACAGTACATGCGCAACCACATCGATCTCGATGACCTCGAACGCAAGGCACGTTATCCACAGCCCGCCCCCCTGGATTGAGAAGAGAGGCCGCCATGCACAAGTTCTCCGCCGCCGTGTTCGCCCTGGCCCTGAGCGCCACCACGGCCCACGCCGCAGACAGCGACGCGCAATGCAGTACCGTGAAAATGGCCGACCCCGGCTGGAGTGATATTGCCTCGACCAATGCCGTGGCACGCCTGTTACTGGAAAGCCTGGGTTACCAGGTGAAGATCGACAGCCTGGCCGTACCGATCATCTATGGCGGCCTCAAGGACGGCCAGGTCGACGCCTTCCTCGGCAACTGGATGCCCGCACATCAAGGTTTCCATGACAAGTTCATCGCCAACGGCGATGTGCAGCAGCTGTCGCGCAACCTGGAGGGAACCGAGTTCACCCTCGCAGTGCCCGACTATGTATGGAATGCCGGGGTGAAGGACTTCGCTGACCTGCAAAAACACGCCGGGCAGTTCGACAAAAAGCTGTACGGAATCGGCTCCGGCGCCCCGGCCAACCTGTCGCTCAAGAAAATCATCGACAAGAATGAATTCAACCTCGGCCAGTGGAAGCTGGTGGAGTCCAGCGAGCAGGCGATGCTGGCTCAGGTCGACCGGGCGGTGAAGAAGCAGCAATTCATCACCTTCCTTGGCTGGACCCCGCACCCGATGAACGTGAAACTGAAAATGCATTACCTGACCGGTGGGGAAAAGTGGTTCGGCAGCAAGGGCGAGGTATACACGCTGACCCGCAAGGGTTATCCACAAGCCTGCCCCAATGCGGCGAAGCTGCTAGGTAACCTCAAGTTCACACTGGACATGGAAAACAGCATCATGGCAGAGGTTGTGGACAAGAAGATCAGCTTCGATGAAGCGGCCAAGGCCTGGGTGAAAGCGCATCCTGAACGGTTGGATGGGTGGTTGGCCGGGGTTACCACCAAGGCCGATGGGGATGCCCTGGAGGCCGTCAAAGCCAAACTGTAATCTCACAAAGACACACCAACCCTGTGGGAGCGGGCGCGCCCGCGAACACCGGCAAAGCCGGTGCCAAGCAACGCGTTGGCTTTTTCGCGGGCATGCCCGCTCCCACAGGGCTTGGCGACCCCTTAAGGATTGTGGATAACCCATGCATCGCCTCTCTTTACTGCTGCCCTTCCTCAGCTGGCTTCCCCGCCAATCGGGCCGCAGCCTGCGCCAGGACCTGCTGGTAGGCCTGAGCGGCGCCATCCTCGCCCTGCCGCAATCCATCGCCTACGCCCTGATCGCCGGCCTGCCCGCCGAATATGGGCTTTACGCTGCCATCGTGCCGGTACTGATCGCCTGCTTGTGGGGCTCTTCCTGGTACCTGATCTGCGGCCCGACCGCCGCCATTTCCATCGTGCTCTACGCCAGCATCAGCCCGCTGGCCGTGGCCGGTAGCGCTGACTACATCACGCTGGTGTTGCTGCTGACCTTTCTTGGCGGCATTTTCCAGCTGCTGCTCGGGCTGTTGCGCTTCGGCGCGCTGGTCAATTTCGTCTCCCATTCCGTGGTGCTCGGTTTCACGCTGGGTGCCGCCATCGTCATTGCCTTGGGCCAACTGCCCAACCTGCTGGGCATGGCCCTGCCCAGCCAGTCCACCGCGCTGAAGACCGTGCAAGACCTGGCCAGCCACGCAGGCGAGGTCGACCTGCCTTCCTTGCTGCTGGGCCTGGCCACCATAGTGATCGGTGTGGCCTTCAAACTCTGGCGCCCACGCTGGCCGAGCTTGTTGATAAGCCTGATCCTGGTCAGCTTGCTGGCGTGGCTGATGCCGGGCTTCTTTGGCCATGTGCCGCGGGTGGCAGCGTTCACCGGGCAACTCCCGCCTTTCAGCCCGCTGCCTTTGCTGGACGTGGAGCTCATGTTGCGTCTGCTGCCCAGCGCCGTGGCGGTAGGCATGCTGGGGTTGGTCACCAGCCTGTCGATTGCCCGTTCGTTGTCGGCACGTTCAGAACAACTGATCGACCCGGACCAGGAAATACGCGCACAGGGCCTGTCGAACATTGCCGGTGCATTTTTCTCTGGTTACCTGTCTGCCGGCTCCTTCACCCGCTCGGGCCTGAGCTACGAGGCGGGCGCCCGCTCGCCCATGGCCGGGGTGTTTTCGGCGCTGTGGGTGGCATTATTCGCCGTGACCGGCGCCGGCCTGATCGCGCACCTGCCGATACCAGCCATGGCCGGCAGCATTTTGCTGATCTGCTGGGGGTTGGTGGACCACCGAGGGATCCGTGCATTGTTCCGGGTCAGCCGCTCGGAGTTTCTGGTGATGGCGCTGACAGCTGCAGCGACATTGCTGCTGGAGCTGCAGACAGCCATCTATGCCGGGGTGCTGGCTTCGCTGTTCTTCTATTTGAAGCGCACCTCACGACCACGGATCCAACAAAGCCGTGAAGGGGATGCGGATGTACTGCGGGTAGGTGGGTCGATTTTCTTTGGTGCGGCGCATTACCTGCAGGTGCGCTTGCAGCGCTGCCAAGGGCCGCATGTAGTGATCGATGCCCGGCAGGTGAATTTCATCGATTACTCGGGTGTGGACATGTTGCACCGCGAGGCGCGGCGGTTGCGGCGATTGGGGGGGAGTTTGACCTTGCACCGGGCCAGGCCGCAGGTGATCGAGGAATTGCAGAAGCTGGAAGGGGTGGAGTTGTGCCCGATCCGGTTTGAGGATTGATTGGGGCCGCAAAGCGGCCCTGCAATCTCAGCCCCTGGCAAGTTGCCGACGCAGTTCGGCCAATACCGGCGCCGTATCGGGCCTCACGCCACGCCAGATAAAGAAGGCTTCAGCCGCCTGTTCAGCCAGCATCCCCAACCCATCCAGTACCTTGGCAGCCCCCAGCTTGGTAGCCCACTGGCAAAACGGCGTTGGCTCCTTGCCATACATCATGTCGTAGCAAACCGTACGACCCGCCTCGACCAGGCTGTCGGCAATCGGTGGCATTTCCCCGGCCAAGCTCGCCGAGGTGGCGTTGATGATCACATCCACAGGTTCCTGCAACCAGGCAAACCCGCTGGCCACCACCGGCCCCAGTTCATCGAACTCACGCGCCAGCTGCTCGGCCTTTTCCACGGTACGGTTGGCAATCACCAGCGACTGCGGCTTGTGCGCCAGAATAGGCTCCAGCACGCCGCGCACGGCGCCACCGGCACCGAGGATGAGAATGCGCTTGCCCGCCAGCTCGACCCCGGCATTCACCGTCAGGTCGCGCACCAGGCCAGCGCCATCGGTGTTGTCGCCCTGCAGGGTGCCATCAGCCAGTTTGCTCAGCGTGTTCACTGCGCCAGCGCGCCGGGCACGCGGGGTCAGGCTGTCGCACAGGCGGTAAGCCTCTTCCTTGAACGGCACGGTGACGTTGCCGCCACTGCCTTGCTTGAAGAAGCCGCGCGCGCAGTCGCTGAACTCGTCCAGCGGCGCCAGCAGAGTGGCATATTCCAGGTCCTGACCGGTCTGCTCGGCGAACAGGCGGTGGATCAGCGGCGACTTGCTGTGGCCGATGGGGTTACCAAAAACGACGTACTGGTCCATGACGGCTCCTTGTTTATCCACAGGCTTACTGGCCGAGCCAGTCGCGGTCCTGCAGGAAGTACTCTGTCAGGCGTGCCTCTTCACTGCCGGGCGCGGCCTTCCAGTCATAGCCCCAACGCACCTGCGGTGGCAGCGACATGAGGATGGATTCGGTGCGGCCACCGGATTGCAGGCCGAACAGGGTGCCACGGTCGTAGACCAGATTGAACTCCACGTAGCGGCCGCGGCGGTATTCCTGGAACTCGCGCTGTTGCGGGGTGTAAGGCGTGTCTTTGCGGCGCTGGACGATCGGCAGGTAGGCGTTGATGTAGGCATCGCCAATGGCACGGATGAAGGCGAAGCAAGTGTCGAAGTCCCACTCGTTCAGGTCATCGAAGAACAAGCCGCCGATACCCCGTGGCTCGCCACGGTGCTTGAGGTGGAAGTAGCGATCGCACCAGGCCTTGTAGCGTGGGTACACGTCGGCGCCAAACGGCGCGCAGGCCTGCTCGGCCACTCGGTGCCAGTGAATGCAGTCTTCTTCGTTGCCATAGTATGGCGTCAGGTCAAAGCCGCCGCCGAACCACCATACGGCCTCTTCACCTTCCTTTTCGGCAATGAAGAAGCGAACGTTGGCGTGGGAAGTGGGCACATGCGGGTTGTGCGGGTGTATCACCAGCGACACGCCCAAGGCTTCGAAACCACGGCCTGCCAGTTCGGGGCGGTGGGCACTGGCCGACGGCGGCAGGCCGGCACCAAACACATGGGAGAAGTTGACCCCGCCTTTTTCGATCACTTTGCCATCACCGATAACCCGCGTGCGGCCCCCGCCACCGGCTTCGCGCACCCAGGCGTCCTCGACGAAGCGGGCACCGCCGTCTTCTGTTTCGAGGGCAGAGCAGATACGGTCTTGCAGGTCGAGCAGGTAGGCTTTCACGGCCTCGGTGCGGCTAGTCATCGGGTCACCAGGAACGGGCAGGGAAGAATTCGCCGCGTAGCATACCACCGCCAGCGCGCGCGCCGCAGTTGACGACGACCAAGCAAAGGCGTCCGATAGAAGGCCTTTCCCGATCCCGACTACAGGAGTGCGAGATGGCCAAGCGTATCCAGTTCAGCCAGCATGGTGGCCCGGAAGTGCTGCAGTTTGTGGAATTCGAACCCACCCCGCCCGGGCCACAGCAGGTGCGTGTGCGTAACCATGCGATCGGCCTGAACTTCATCGATACCTACTTCCGAAGCGGGCTGTATGCACCGCCGTCCCTGCCTTCTGGGCTGGGTACAGAAGCGGCAGGTGTGGTTGAGGCCGTGGGCCAAGGCGTGTCCCGGCTGAAGGTAGGAGACCGTGTGGCACATGCCGGCGGCCCGCTGGGCGCCTACAGCGAGGTGCATACGCTACCGGAAGCCAACCTGGTCAAGCTGCCGGACACCATCAGCTTCGAGCAGGCGGCAGCGGTGATGCTCAAGGGTTTGACCGTACAGTACCTGCTGAAGCAGACCTATGAGGTGAAGGCGGGTGATGTGATCCTGTTCCATGCCGCAGCCGGTGGTGTAGGGTCGCTGGCTTGCCAATGGGCCAAGGCCCTGGGCGCCAAGCTGATCGGCACCGTGAGCTCTGCCGAGAAGGCCGAGCGGGCCAAGGCGCTGGGGGCTTGGGCGACCATCGACTACAGCCGTGAAGATGTGGCCAAGCGCGTACTGGAGCTGACCGACGGCAAGAAATGTCCGGTGGTGTATGACGGCGTGGGTGCCGACACCTGGCTGACCTCGCTGGACTGCCTGCAGCCACGCGGGTTGATGGTGAGCTTTGGCAACGCTTCCGGTGCGGTGAGCGGGGTGAACCTGGGGATTCTGGCGCAGAAGGGCTCGCTGTATGTCACCCGGCCGACCTTGGCGAGCTATGCCAACAATGCCGAGAACACCCAGGCCATGGCCGATGACCTGTTTGCGATGATTGCGAGCGGGAAGCTGGTTGTGGATATCCAGCAGCGGTATCCACTGAGCGAGGCGGCCAAGGCGCAGGCAGAGCTGTCGGCGCGGCGGACTGTAGGATCGACTGTACTAATCCCCTGAGCCACGCACATTCCCTGTAGGAGCGGGTTTACCCGCGAAGAAGCCACCGCGATGGATGGCACCGGCTTTGCCGGTGTTCGCGGGCAAGCCCGCTCCCACAGGTACTGAGTCGGCCTCGATAGCAGCGCTATGCCTTGGAGGCTGGGCGTGACGGCAATGGAGTCGACTCGATGCCATCGAGTATCGCCTCGATCACACCCTCTGCCATTTCAATCGCATGCAGGTTCGACCAGAACATGCCACGGCCTTCTTCACGCATGTAGTCCAAAGCTTTGTAGCCGGTTTCGTAAGCGCTGCGCAGGTACAGGGCTACGTGGACCAGAGCGTCCTCGGCAGAAATGTTTGGGTTGACGGTGAAGAGTGGATCGTGGCCGGCATCGCAGCGGCCGAAGGGGCGGGTGGAGGTGCAGGGTAGGGGTGGATCGGGGACTATTTTCTTCATCATTGGAAAATGCTCCTCAAGGCCGCCAACCTTCACTACCACGTGAATGGGTGGCGACTGTACGCGAGGTGGTAGACCCGGGCATTTTCCAATCCAGGCAGGCTCGAAAGCCTCCCACGCACAGCCACCATAGACTGTCATGGAAAAAATGCATCCGGGCTACCACACCCGATCGCCAAGTTATTCGGCGACGGATAGAGCCTAGAGGCAGAGGTTCCCACTTAGAAGGTGATGGAAGGAGACGCGGTTCGTAGGATATTTCCGAAGTGCCCAGCTGGACAGCCATTTTGGCAAAAATCAGAAAACCCTGATCACGCAAATGGCAACAGGAGGCGCATGCACAGCACGCGATAGAAAGGGCACTGCCTTGACCATGCTGGTTTGGAAGCGAAGCGTTTCTGCTTCAGGTTGTACTGGTGCGTCGGCTGAACTCAAGTTATCCGGGTGAGTACATCCTTACCATTTGGGCCGCTTATGCGGCCTTTGTTTTTTCGGGCGATAGGGCCTAGGCCACCCCCTCAATCGATTTGGCGCACGCAGACCGCGTAACGGCAACCAGGCGCTCGCCTTGGTTTCTGTGGTGTCGCGCAGATCGAGCGCCGCCCGCGCGGCGCATCTCGAGCTGCGCTCGCTCCTACGTTTGTTTCGGGCCAATTATTTCTGTGCCATTTGCGCGCGAACGCTTTGGCGTATGGCTCAAGATCGCATCGTAAAAACAAGGCGGTCGCGCGCGCCTGTAACAGGCGTTCCTGGCCAAAAACAAACGTAGGAGCGAGCGCAGCTCGCGATGCGCCGCGCGGGCGGCGCTCGATCTCATAGGCGAAGAGAGCTTCAAGGCAGGCACCCGTCAGCCCTCACACAATCGCCCGCCAACCGAGACAAATCAGAAAAATCTGCAGAAGGCTTGTGGAAAGATGTCAGCCCGGCCGAACAACTTCGCCGGTTGCCAGGTTGCGAATCACACTCGGGTTCTTCCGCCCGCCCAGAGCGCCACCCAGCACCAGGTCCAACTGGCCATGGAAGTACTGCTCAACCCGCAACCGGGTCTTCGCCGCCGGGCGCCCGCCAGGGTTGCACGAGGTGGAAATCAACGGCCCCACCAGCGCGCACAGCTCACGCACCACCGGGTGATCACTGACCCGCAGCGCCACCGTGTCATGCTGCCCGGTCACCCATTCGGGCAACAGGTCCTGGTGCGGCACCAGCCAGGTGTTCGGCCCCGGCCAGGTGCTGCTCATGCGGTCGATCCAGTCTTCGGGGAAGTCCTCGAACAGGAAGTCGAACTGACGGATATTGTCAGCGATCAGAATCAGCCCTTTATCCACAGGACGCGACTTCAGCGCCAGCAGGCGATACACCGCATCCTCGTTCCATGGGTCGCAGCCCAGGCCCCAGACCGCTTCCGTCGGGTAGGCGATCACCGCGCCCGCCCGGATCTCACGTGCGGCTTGTTGCACACGAAAACTGCTCACCATTGCTGTTTCTCCGCCTATATACCTTGCATGTGAGCAGTGTACTTAGCCCGCGCGGGCAAACCAACGCCCGGCTTCATTGCTGACCCGGCCTTCCAGCTCCAGCTCGGTCAACTGCGCCAGCACGTCGGCCAATGGCAGCTCGCTACAGTGGGCCAGGCTTTCACTGGTCTGGGGTGCGGCATGCAGCAGGGCAAGCAGGGGATGGTCAAATCTGTCCACAACCGCAGGCGGCAGGTTCTGCCAACCCTGCAAGCTTTCCAGGATCTGCTCCACAGTTTCCACCAGCAGCGCCCCATCACGAATCAGCTGGTGACACCCCTTGGCCCCCGGGTGATGAATGGAGCCCGGAATGGCGTACACCTCGCGGCCTTGTTCCGCCGCCAGACGCGCCGTGATCAGCGAGCCGCTGGCGAGGCTCGCCTCGACCACCAGCACACCGAGCGACAGCCCACTGATGATGCGGTTGCGCCGTGGGAAGTTGCCGGGCAGCGGCCCGGCATCCAGGGGATACTCGGAAACCAGCGCACTGCCATTGTCGATCATCGCCTGCGCAAGGTCCCGATGCCGCTGTGGATAAAGTTTTTGCAACCCCGTACCGAGCACGGCAATCGTGCCGCCGCCAGCCTGCAACGCGGCCCGATGAGCGGCACCGTCGACACCTACCGCCAGCCCGCTGGTAATGGTGAAACCAGCCTGCGCGAGGTAGCGGGAAAATGCCCGGGCGGTGTCGAGCGCCGGGGGTGTGGCACGTCTGCTGCCCACGATCGCCAGCTGAGGACGATCGAGCAAGGCAGGTTCGCCAGCGACAAAAAGCAGCGGCGGGGCATCGTCGATTTCTGCCAGCAAGGCTGGGTAGTCTGGGCCGTCCCACATCAGCAAATGCTGGCCAGGGCGCTCCAGCCAAGCCATTGCGGCCAGTGCGCCATCGCGCACCTCGGCACTGCGCCGGGCATCGATGGTAGCTTGGGGGATGCCCAACGCTCGCCAGGCCGAAGCGGGAGCACTGAGCGCAGAGGAGGCACTGCCGAAGGCTTCGAGCAACGTTCGAAAGCGCCGCAATCCAGCCTCGGGGAGGCGATGCAGGCGTAAGCGTGCCTCCAGTTCGGCAGGCGGGCAGGGCGACGAATGGTGACTGGGCATTGAGATCATCCTTGATCGAAACAGGGCCATTTACGTGGTACAAGCTGTGGATAACTCTGTGAGTAACACTTTGAAAAGCTGTCCATTGACTGGGGGCTATCAAGCCCATAGTCACCCTAGACGAGCTTGCCAGGTGCCGAAATCCCCGTTTCCCTTTATTATGTGTGCTCAGTTTTCAACCGAACGCACAGTGACTGCCTGACCTTATGGCCATCTTGAACATTCTCGAATTCCCGGACCCGCGCCTGCGCACCCTCGCCAAACCGGTGACGGAGTTCGACGACGCCCTGCGTCAGCTGATCGACGACATGTTTGAAACCATGTACGAAGCCCCTGGCATCGGCCTGGCCGCTACCCAGGTGAACGTGCACAAGCAGGTTGTGGTCATGGACCTCAGCGAAGACCGCAGCGAACCGCGCGTCTTCATCAACCCGTCGGTCGAAGAGCTGACCCATGACATGGGCCAGTACCAGGAGGGCTGCCTGTCGGTACCGGGCTTCTACGAAAACGTCGACCGCCCGCTGCGTGTCCGGGTCAAGGCCCAGGACCGCGACGGCAAGCCGTTCGAACTGGAATGCGAAGGCCTGCTGGCGGTGTGCGTACAGCACGAATTCGACCACCTCAACGGCAAGCTGTTCGTCGACTACCTGTCGCAGCTCAAGCGCGACCGGATCAAGAAGAAGCTGGAAAAGCAGCATCGCCAGCAAGCCTGATCCCTACCTTCCTGAAGGCTTGCTCCGGCAAGCCTTTTTCTTTTTTGAAGCGAGAACTCCATGCGCATCGTCTTTGCAGGCACTCCAGAGTTTGCCGCCGAACACCTCAAGGCCCTGCTCGACAGCCCCTACGAGATCGTGGCCGTCTACACCCAGCCCGACCGCCCCGCCGGTCGTGGACAGAAGCTGATGCCAAGTGCGGTCAAGGCACTGGCAGTGGCCCATGACATCCCGGTGTTCCAGCCGCAGACCCTGCGCGACGCCGATGCGCAGGCCGAACTGGCCGCACTGAAACCCGACCTGATGGTAGTGGTCGCCTACGGCCTGATCCTGCCGCAGGTGGTGCTGGATATCCCGCGCCTGGGCTGCATCAACAGCCACGCCTCCCTGCTGCCACGCTGGCGCGGTGCGGCGCCGATCCAGCGTGCCGTGGAAGCCGGCGACGCCGAAAGCGGCGTGACCGTAATGCGCATGGAAGCTGGCCTGGACACCGGCCCGATGCTGCTCAAGGTAGTCACCCCGATCAGCGCCGAGGATACCGGCGGCACCTTGCACGATCGCCTGGCCGAAATGGGCCCGCCCGCAGTCGTTCAGGCCATCGCCGGCCTGGCAGACGGTTCGCTGCAAGGTGAAGTACAGGATGATGCCCTGGCCACCTACGCGCACAAACTGAACAAGGACGAAGCGCGTATCGACTGGACCCGCCCGGCGGTCGAACTGGAACGCCTGATCCGTGCCTTCAACCCATGGCCGGTGTGCCACAGCACCCTGGATGGTGAAAGCGTCAAGGTGCTGGCCGCCAACCTGTCCACAGGCCAAGGCGCCCCGGGCGAGATACTTTCCGCCAGCAAGGACGGCCTCCTAGTTGCGTGCGGTGACCAAGCCCTGAGCCTGACCCGCCTGCAACTGCCTGGTGGCAAGGCATTGAGCTTCAGTGACCTGTTCAACAGCCGCCGCGAGAAGTTCGCCGCCGGCAAGGTGCTGGGCCAATGAACCCACGCCTCGCCGCCGCCCGTGCGCTTGCTGCTGTGCTCAGCGGCAAGGCTTCGCTGAACAGCTCGCTGCCCGCGCAACTGGACAAGGTAGATGAACGCGACCGCGGCCTGACCCAGGACCTGGCGTTCGGCACCGCACGCTGGCAGCCACGCCTTGACCTGTTGGCCGCACAGCTGCTGCAAAAACCGTTCAAAGCAGCCGATGCCGATGTTCAGGCACTGCTGCTGGTCGGCCTGTACCAGCTGTTCTACACACGCATTCCGGCCCATGCCGCCATCGGCGAGACCGTGGGCTGTGCCGACAAACTGAAGAAGCCGTGGGCCAAGGGCCTGCTCAATGCCGTACTGCGCCGAGCACAGCGCGAAGGCGAGGAGCTGCTCGCCGGCATGGAGCGCGACCCGGTGGTGCGTACCGCGCACCCGCGCTGGCTGCAAAAAGCGCTGAAAGCCTTCTGGCCAGAGCAGTGGGAAGCCATCTGCGCCGCCAACAATGCCCACCCGCCGATGATTCTGCGGGTCAATCGCCGTCACCATACCCGCGATGCCTACCTGGCACTGCTGGCCGAAGCCGGCATTGGCGCCAGCGCATGCCAGTACAGCCGGGATGGCATCGTGCTGGCCGAAGCCTGCGACGTGCGCGGCCTGCCAGGCTTCGCCGAAGGCTGGGTGAGCGTGCAGGACGAAGCTGCGCAGCTATCTGCCGACCTGCTGGAACTGGCCCCCGGCCAACGCGTGCTCGATGCTTGCTGCGCACCGGGCGGCAAGACCTGCCACCTGCTGGAGGCCGAGGCTGGCCTGGCGCACATGGTGGCCATCGATCTCGAAGCCAAGCGGCTGACCCGCGTGCGAGAAAACCTCGACCGCCTGCAGCTGGACGCCGAGCTGATCGCCTGCGATGCCCGCGACACTGCCAGCTGGTGGGACGGCAAGCCATTCCAGCGCATTCTGCTCGACGCGCCGTGCTCGGCCACCGGCGTAATTCGCCGCCACCCGGACATCAAACTGGCCCGCCAAGCCGACGACATCCCGGCTTTGGCCACGCTGCAAGGCGAGCTGCTCGATGCCCTGTGGCCGACCTTGGAAGTGGGCGGCATGCTGCTATACGCCACCTGCTCCACCTTGCCGACCGAGAACACTGAAGTGATCAAAGCCTTCCTCGCGCGCACCCCGGGCGCCCGCGAGCTGGACCTGGCGACCGAAGCCGGCCTGCGCCAGCCCCACGGCCGTCAGTTGCTGGCCCAGGAAGGCGGCCACGACGGTTTCTACTATGCCAAGCTGATCAAGATCGCCGCCTCGCGCGGATAAGAACAAAGGATAGGGAGTAGCGCATGAAGATCATCATCCTCGGCGCAGGGCAGGTAGGCGGTACGCTGGCTGAACACCTGGCCAGCGAAGCCAACGACATTACCGTGGTCGACACCGACGGCGACCGCCTGCGCGACCTCGGCGACCGCCTGGACATCCGCACTGTCCAGGGCCGCGGCTCACTGCCGACGGTGCTGCGCCAGGCCGGTGCCGACGACGCCGACATGCTGGTGGCGGTAACCAACAGTGACGAGACCAACATGGTTGCCTGCCAGGTGGCCTATTCGCTGTTCCATACCCCGACCAAGATTGCACGGGTGCGCGAATCGTCCTACCTGACCCGCGAAGAGCTGTTCGATAACGACCATATCCCGGTCGACGTTCTGATCAGCCCCGAGCAGGTGGTGACCAATTACATCAAGCGCCTGATCGAACACCCAGGCTCGCTGCAGGTGATCGACTTCGCCGAAGGCAAGGCCCAGCTCGTGGCAGTGAAGGCCTACTATGGCGGCCCGCTGGTCGGCCAGCAATTGCGCCAGATCCGTGCGCACATGCCCAACGTCGACACCCGCGTGGCAGCCATCTTCCGCCGCGACCGGCCGATCACCCCGCGTGGCGACACGGTGATCGAAGCCGACGACGAGGTGTTCTTCATTGCCGCGAAGAAGGATATCCGCGCGGTGATGGGCGAACTGCGCCGCATTGACGAGACCAATAAACGCATTGTCATCGCCGGCGGCGGGCAGATTGGCGAGCGCCTGGCGGAAGCCATCGAAAGCCGATATCAGGTGAAGATCATCGAGATGAGCCCGGCGCGTTGTCGCCACCTCTCCGATACCCTCGAAAGCACTGTAGTCCTGCAAGGCAGCGCCTCGGACAAAGACCTGATGCTCGAAGAGAACATCGCCGACGCCGATATTTTCCTGGCCCTGACCAACGATGACGAAGCCAACATCATGTCGTCGCTGCTGGCCAAGCGCCTGGGCGCAGGCAAGGTGATGACCATCATCAACAACCCGGCTTATGTCGACCTGGTGCAGGGCGGCGAAATCGACATTGCTATCAGCCCGCAGCTCGCCACCATCGGCACCCTGCTGGCGCACGTCCGTCGCGGCGACATCGTCAGTGTGCACTCGCTGCGCCGTGGTGCAGCCGAGGCTATCGAGGCGGTGGCACACGGGGACTCGAAGTCGAGCAAGGTGGTCGGCAAGGCAATCGAGGACATTACGCTGCCACCGGGCACCACGATTGGTGCGATCATCCGTGATGAAGAGGTGATGATTGCCCATGACGACACCATGATCGAATCAGGGGACCATGTGATCCTCTTCGTTGTGGATAAAAAGCATATTCGCGATGTGGAGAAGCTGTTCCACGTCGGCTTGAGTTTCTTCTAGGAGAAGAGGGCATGCGCGAGTCGCTGGAGAAGATGCTGGCCAAAGGTGTGGATAACCCGCTGCTGAGGTTTGGCCTGGGCAAGGCCTGGCTGGATGAAGGCAACGGCGCTGAAGCAGCGGTGCACCTGGCGCGCTGTGTAGAGCAGGATCCGAAATACTCGGCAGCATGGAAGCTGCTGGGCAAGGCCTATCAGTTGCAGGGCGACCTGGCGGCGGCGCGCAAGGCGTGGGAAGACGGGATCGTGGCGGCGCAGGCCCATGGTGACAAGCAGGCCGAAAAAGAGATGACCGTATTCCTGAAGAAGCTCAACAAAGCAGCGGGTTGACGCGGCCCCTGTAGGAGCGGGTTTACCCGCGAATGCGATGTTGGATTCACCGACGCATTCGCGGGTAAACCCGCTCCTACAGGGGCGGTGAATGGCTTAATACCAGCGCGGCTCGCCAGCCGGGCGCTTCTTAAAGCGCTTCATGCTCCACATGTACTGGCTCGGGTACTCACGCACATAGCGCTCGACCACCTTGCTCATCGCCGCAGCCGACACGTTCACATCGGTGCTGTACATCTCTTCCGGAGCAGCTTCGAGGAACACCTTGAAGCCCGAGCCATCAGGCAACCGCAGCGCATGCAGGAACACGCCTACCGCCTTGCCACCGGCCAGCATGTTCGGCACGAACTTGCTGGTCAGCGCCTGGGTGCCGAGGAACGGCACGAACACGCCCGCCGATTCCGCCGGCTCCGGGTCGGCAGGAATACCCACCTGGCCACCACGGCGCACTTCCTTGATCACGCTGAGGATGCCTTCCTTGGTCGACGGTGCCACGCGATTACCCATCTGCACGCGCTGCTCGCGCAGCAGGTCATCCACCGCCTTCAACTTCGGCGGGCGGTAGAAGATGATCGGTTTGCACTGGTTACAGTAGAAGTGGTTCAACACTTCCCAGTTGCCCAGGTGGCTGGTGATGCCGACCACGCCTTTACCCGAGGCCAGGGCCTGCTCCAGCACTTCCAGGCCATGCACTTCCTTGACCAGCTCCAGCGAGCGCTGTGGCGGCCATATCCAGGCACAGGCACTTTCGACAAAGGATTTACCGATATCCCGCAGCGCCTGGCCCACCAGTTGCTCACGGGCAACCGGGTCCATCTCCGGGAAACATTTGGCCAGGTTGATCCGTACCACGTTGCGCGAACTGTTGGGGATTTTCCACATCAGCCAGCCAATACCGGCGCCGACACGCTGCACAGCGCCCCAGGGCAGCTTGGCAAACAGGCGCAGCACCCCGACCATCAGGGCGCCCTTGAACTTTTCCACAGGCGAATTCCTTATTTCAGCAAGGCGCGCATTGTAACCCTCAGCGCGACAAGGCGGCGTAGCGATCGCAGTCGGTGGTGTGGTCCATGACCATGCCGGTGGCCTGCATGAAGCCGTAGCAAATAGTCGGACCGACGAACGTGAAGCCAGCTTTCTGCAGGGCCTTGCTCATTGCCTTGGCTTCATCGGTAACCGCCGGCACGTCGCCGCGAGCCTTGAAGTGGTTGATCTTCGGCGAGCCGCCGACGAACGACCACAGCCATTCGGCAGGGTTATCCACAGCCAGCCAGGCCTGGGCGTTGCGCCGCGCAGCCTTGAGCTTGAGGCGATTGCGGATGATGCCTGCATCCTGCATCAATTCTTCGATACGTTCGTCGCTCATGGCCGCCAGCTTTAAGGGGTCGGAGCCGTACATCACCTGGCGATAACGCTCGCGTTTGCGCAAAACGGTAATCCACGAAAGCCCCGCCTGGAACCCTTCGAGCAAAAGCATCTCGAAGAGCAACGCCGGGTCGCGCTGTGGCATTCCCCATTCCTGGTCGTGGTAGGCCTGGTACAACGGATCGTCGGTACACCAAAAGCAGCGTGGCATAAGGCTCCAATGAGTAGAGGGCGAGGCGAATCAGGTTATACTCCCGCTCTTTACATCCGCATCCCCAGATACAGGTGAATTTCGTGAGCCAGCCTACGCCAGCCGTGCGTACCTTCCAAGACCTGATCCTCGCCCTGCAGAACTACTGGGCAGCTCAAGGTTGTGTGGTACTTCAGCCCTACGATATGGAAGTAGGCGCCGGCACTTTCCACACCGCTACATTCCTGCGCGCCGTGGGTCCAGAAACCTGGAACGCCGCCTATGTGCAGCCTAGCCGTCGTCCTGCCGACGGGCGGTATGGCGAAAACCCCAACCGCCTGCAGCACTACTACCAGTTCCAGGTGGTGCTCAAACCGAACCCGGCCAACTTCCAGGAGCTGTACCTCGGCTCGCTGAAAGCCATCGGCCTGGATCCGCTGGTGCACGACATTCGTTTCGTCGAAGACAACTGGGAATCGCCGACCCTCGGCGCCTGGGGTCTGGGCTGGGAAATCTGGCTCAACGGCATGGAAGTCACCCAGTTCACCTACTTCCAGCAGGTAGGCGGCATCGAGTGCTACCCGGTCACCGGTGAAATCACCTACGGCCTGGAGCGCCTGGCCATGTACATCCAGGGCGTCGACTCGGTTTACGACCTGGTGTGGGCCGACGGCCCGTTCGGCAAGGTCACCTACGGTGACGTGTTCCACCAGAACGAGGTGGAGCAGTCGACCTACAACTTTGAACATGCCAACGTCGACAAGCTGTTCGAACTGTTCGACTTCTACGAAAGCGAAGCCAACCGCCTGATCAAGCTGGAGCTGCCGCTGCCGACCTATGAAATGGTCCTGAAGGCCTCGCACACCTTCAACCTGCTGGACGCCCGCCGCGCCATCTCGGTAACCGAGCGCCAGCGTTACATCCTGCGTGTACGTACCCTGGCCCGGGACGTGGCGCAAAGCTATCTGCAAGCCCGCGCACGCCTGGGCTTCCCGATGGCCACCCCTGAACTGCGTGACGAAGTGTTGGCTAAGCTGGAGGCTGCACAATGAGTGCTCAAGATTTTCTGGTAGAACTGGGCACCGAAGAGCTGCCACCCAAGGCCCTCGCCAACCTCGGCGACGCTTTCCTGGCCGGTATCGAAAAAGGCCTGCAGGCGGCTGGCCTGAACTACACCGCCAAGCAGGTGTACGCCGCGCCGCGTCGTCTGGCCGTACTGATTCGCCAGCTAGACGTGCAGCAGCCTGACCGCAGCATCAACATCGACGGCCCGCCCCTGCAGGCAGCCTTCAACGCCGAAGGCCAGCCGACCCAGGCTGCGCTGGGCTTTGCCAAGAAGTGCGGTGTTGAACTGGCCGAAATCGACCAGAGCGGCCCCAAGCTGCGCTTCTCCCAGCACATCCCGGGCAAGGCCACCACTGACCTGCTGCCGACCATCGTCGAAGATTCGCTGAACGACCTGCCGATCCCCAAGCGCATGCGTTGGGCGACCAGCCGTGAAGAGTTCGTACGCCCGACCCAATGGCTGGTAATGCTGCTGGGCGACCAAGTGGTCGACTGCACCATTCTGTCGCAGAAGGCCGGCCGTGAATCCCGTGGCCACCGCTTCCACCATCCGGAAGCCGTGGTCATCACCACACCGGCCAACTATGTCGAAGACCTGCGTAAAGCGTACGTGCTGGCCGACTTCGCCGAGCGCCGCGAGCTGATCAGCAAGCGCACCGCCGAGCTTGCCATGCAGCAGGAAGGCACTGCCATCGTGCCACCGGCGCTGCTGGACGAAGTGACTGCTCTGGTCGAATGGCCAGTGCCGCTGGTGTGCTCGTTCGAAGAGCGTTTCCTTGAGGTGCCGCAGGAAGCCCTGATTACCACCATGCAGGACAACCAGAAGTACTTCTGCCTGCTGGACAGCGAAGGCAAGCTGCTGCCGCGCTTCATTACCGTGGCCAACATCGAAAGCCGCGACCCGAAGCAGATCGTGCAAGGCAACGAAAAGGTCGTGCGCCCGCGCCTGACCGACGCCGAGTTCTTCTTCAAGCAGGACAAGAAGCAGCCACTGGAAACCTTCAACGAGCGCCTCAAGAATGTGGTGTTCCAGGCTCAGCTCGGCACCGTGTACGACAAGGCCGAACGTGTTTCCAGGCTGGCCGCCTTCGTTGCCCCGCTGATCGGCGGCGACGCCCAGCGCGCTGGCCGTGCCGGCCTGCTGTCGAAGTGCGACCTGGCCACCGAGATGGTCGGCGAATTCCCTGAAATGCAGGGTGTTGCAGGTTACTACTACGCGCTCAACGACGGTGAGCCGGAAGACGTAGCCCTGGCCCTGAACGAGCAGTACATGCCGCGCGGTGCAGGCGCCGAGCTGCCGCAGACCCTCACCGGTGCTGCCGTGGCCATCGCCGACAAGCTCGACACCCTGGTGGGTATCTTCGGCATCGGCATGCTGCCTACCGGCAGCAAGGACCCGTACGCCCTGCGCCGTGCGGCTCTGGGCGTGCTGCGTATCCTGATCGAGAAGCAACTGGACCTGGACCTGACCGGTGCAGTCGAGTTTGCGGTCAAGCAGTTCGGCGCCAAGGTCAAGGCCCCCGGCCTGGCCGAGCAAGTACTGGAGTTCATTTTCGACCGCCTGCGCGCGCGTTACGAAGACGAAGGCATCGACGTGGCCACGTACCTGTCGGTACGCGCACTGCAGCCAGGCTCCGCCCTGGACTTCGACCAGCGCGTACAAGCCGTGCAGGCGTTCCGCAAACTGCCGGAAGCCGAGGCCCTGGCTGCGGTGAACAAGCGCGTGTCGAACCTGCTGAGCAAGGCCGAAGGTGCCATCGCCGAGCAGGTCGAGCCGAAGTACTTCGACAATGCCAACGAGTTCTCCCTGTACTCGGCCATCCAGCAGGCCGACCAGGCCGTGCAACCGATGGCTGCAGCACGTCAGTACAGCGAATCGCTGGCCCGCCTGGCGGCCCTGCGTGACCCGGTCGATGCCTTCTTCGAGGCTGTCATGGTCAACGCCGAAGACGCCAAGGTACGTGCCAACCGTTATGCCCTGCTCAGCCGCCTGCGCGGCCTGTTCCTGGGCGTGGCTGACATTTCGCTGCTGGGGTAAGCCTTGAAACTGCTGATTCTCGACCGTGACGGGGTGATCAACTACGACTCCGATGCGTACATCAAGACGCTGGAAGAATGGGTGCCGATCCCCGGTTCGGTCGATGCGATCGCGCAGTTGAGCAAGGCGGGCTGGACGGTGGCCGTGGCCACCAACCAGTCCGGCATTGCCCGTGGCTACTACCCGCTGGCAACCCTTGAGGCCATGCATGCGCGCCTGCGCGCGCTAGTGGCCGAGCAGGGCGGCGAAGTGGGCCACATCGTGTATTGCCCGCATGGGCCGGACGAAGGGTGCGATTGCCGCAAGCCCAAGCCCGGCATGCTGCGGGCGATCGCCGAGCATTACCAGATTGGCCTTGAAGGCGTCTGGTTCGTCGGCGACAGCAAAGGTGACCTGGAGGCCGCCCTGGCCGTCGGTGCACAACCCGTGCTGGTGAAGACCGGCAAAGGTGAGCGGACCCTGGAAAAAGGCGTCCCGGAAACTACACTGATTTTCGACGATCTGGCAGCTATCGCCAGAGAACTAATTTAAACAGTGCGCCTTCGGGCGCATTTTTCTCAGGCGGGCATGCCCGCAATGGTACAAGCCACTATGTCGATCCTGCAGGCGATCAGAATCTTTCTTTTTTACCTGCTGCTGGGCACCAGTTCGCTGCTGTGGTGCTCGCTGAGCTTCTTCGTCGCGCCGTTCCTGTCGTTCCCCAAGCGCTACAGGTTCATCAACGTGTACTGGTGCCGCTGCGCGCTGTTTCTGGTGCGCACCATCCTGGGCATCGACTACAAGATCACTGGCGCCGAGAACGTGCCAGCTGAGCCTTGCGTGATTCTGTCCAATCACCAGAGCACCTGGGAAACCTTCTTCCTGTCGCAGTACTTCTCGCCGCTTAGCCAGGTGCTCAAGCGCGAACTGCTGTATGTACCGTTCTTCGGTTGGGCCATGGCCATGCTGCGGCCCATCGCGATCAACCGCGACAACCCCAAGGAAGCGCTGCGCCAGGTGGCGAGCAAGGGTGACGAACTGCTCAAGCAGAAGACGTGGGTGCTGATTTTTCCAGAAGGCACCCGTGTGCCGTTCGGCACCATCGGCAAGTTCTCCCGCGGCGGTACCGCACTGGCCGTGAATGCCGGGCTGCCGGTGCTACCGATTGCCCACAACGCCGGCAAGTTCTGGCCCAAGACCGGTTGGGGCAAGCGTGCCGGTACAATCGAAGTGATAATTGGCGAACCGATGTACGCCAACGGCACTGGGCCACGGGCCATCGCCGAACTCAACGACCGCGCTGCAGCCTGGAACGAAGCGACCCAGCGGGCCATGGGATCGCTGCCGCCAGCAGAGGAAAAACCTCAGGAGCAGATGGCATGACCTTCTGTGGATAACTTGTGTGCAGTTTTTGGATTAAATGCTTGAATTGATAGCTAAGTATTTGAATTTGCTATTTATTTTTCTGTATGAATTTTTTCTGAAAATCGTGCATAAGTTTTTTTGAGGCATAAAAAAACCGGCTTTTACAGCCGGTTTTTTATGGCATGTGGACAGCATCAGACTTTGTCGATATCTACATCCTTGGTTTCCTTCAGACAGAAGATCCCTACCACCAGGCTGATCCCGGTCACCAGCACCGGGTACCACAGCCCGTAGAAGATATCCCCGGTATAGACCACCAGCGCGAACGATACGGTAGGCAGGAAACCACCGAACCAGCCATTACCAATGTGGTAGGGCAGTGACATCGAGGTGTAGCGGATGCGGGTCGGGAAGAGCTCGACCATCACCGCCGCCAACGGGCCATAGGTCATGGTCGCGATCAGGATCATCGCCACGATCAGTACCACCACCATTACCTGATTGACCTGCGCAGGGTCGGCTTTGGCCGGGTAACCAGCCTGCTCGATTGCAGCACGCATGGCAGTTTCGTCAAATCCGTTGATGGTCTTGTCACCGATGTTCACCACCACTTCACTGCCGGCCACGCTTACCGAGCTGTACGGCAGGCCCTGCTTGACCAGGAAGGTCTTGACCTTGTCGCACGGGCTGTCAAAACGAGCCTTGCCCACTGGGTCGAACTGGAATGTGCAGCCTTGCGGGTCGGCGGTGACCACGATCGGCGCCTGACGGCTGGCGGCGTCGATCTGTGGGTTGGCGTAGTGGCTCAGCGCCTTGAACAGCGGGAAGTACAGTACCGTAGCCAGCAACAGGCCGAGCATCAGGATCGGCTTGCGGCCGATACGGTCGGACAACCAGCCGAAGAACACGAAGAACGGCGCGCCAATCACAACGCTGATGATGAGCAGGGTATTGGCCTGAGCCGAGTCCATTTTCAGCATCTGGGTCATGAAGAACAGAACGTAGAACTGCGCCGTGTAAAAGGTCACCGCCTGCCCAGCGTTGATGCTGAACAGGGCGGTAAGCACCACTTTCAGGTTTGGCCAGGAGGTGAAGGACTCGCGGATGGGCGACTTGCTGACCTTGCCCTGAGCCTTCATTTTCACAAAGGCCGGCGACTCGTGCATGCTCATGCGAATCCAGGTCGAGATCGCCAGCAGCACGATCGACAGCAGGAACGGCAAGCGCCAGCCCCAGGTTTCGAACTGGTCGCCACTGACGTAGCGACTACCCAGCACCACCAAGAGCGACAACAACAGGCCCAGCGTTGCGGTGGACTGGATGAAACCTGTGTGCAAGCCACGCTTGCCGGGCGGCGCATGCTCGGCCACGTAAGTGGCGGCACCGCCATACTCACCGCCCAGCGCCAGCCCCTGAAGCATGCGCAGGACCACCAGGATGATCGGTGCGGCGATGCCGATGCTGGCGTAGGTGGGCAACAACCCAACAGCGAAAGTGGACAGGCCCATCAGCACGATGGTGACCAGAAAGGTGTACTTGCGCCCGATCATGTCTCCCAGGCGGCCGAACACCAGCGCACCAAACGGCCGCACCAGAAAGCCTGCAGCAAAGGCCATAAGGGCGAAGATAAAAGCGGTGGTATCGTTCACGCCAGCGAAGAACTGCTTGCTGATGACCGCTGCCAACGCACCATAGAGAAAAAAGTCATACCACTCGAAAACCGTCCCGAGGGATGACGCGAAAATGATCTTGCGTTCTTCACGGCGGCTGGGGCTGCTGGCCACCGCATCCTGCTCTTGGATGTAATCCGACATCGTTGCTGTCCTCGGCCCGTAGGCCACAGTGATTATTCTTGTTGTTCCACTGTCGGCGACTTCTGACCGCAAGCCGCCGGTACTGCACGCACCCGGGTCAGGGCGTCGGTAACGCGTCTTCGTTCAGGTTGGTCTGGGTAGCAGCTCCTTTGAGGATCAGTTGCGCCGCCTTTTCAGCGATCATCAGGGTGGGGGAACATGTATTGCCGGAAGTAATCTGCGGCATGATCGAAGCATCTGCCACGCGAAGACCGGGGATGCCATGTACACGCAGTTGGTTATCCACAACGTCCATGGCACCGTTGCCCATGCGACAGGTACCGACCGGGTGGAAGATGGTGGTGCCGATCTTGCCAGCGGCCTCGAACAGTTCTTCCTCGCTTTGCAGCGCTGGGCCCGGCAAATATTCCTTGGGCTCGAAAGCGGCGAGGGCAGGGGCCTGGACGATGCGCCGGGTAAGGCGAATGGCTTCGGCGGCAACGCGCAAGTCCTGGGGAGCACTGAGGTAATTGGGGTCGATCAGCGGTGTGCTGTTCATGTCGGTGCTGCAGATATCGATACGCCCGCGGCTGGCTGGGCGCAGGTTGCACACCGAGGCAGTAAAGGCCGGGAACTGATGCAACGGCTCACCGAAGCGTTCCAGTGACAGCGGCTGCACGTGATACTGAAGGTTGGCGGTGGCCTGTTCGGGGCTTGAACGCACGAACGCGCCTAACTGGCTCGGCGCCATGGCCAGCGGCCCGCTGCGGTCGTAGAGGTAACGCACGCCCATGCCCATCTTGCCCCACAGGCTGTTGGCCATCTGGTTCAAGGTGCGGGTGTTGCGGATCTGGTAGATCAGGCGAAGTTGCAGGTGGTCCTGCAAGTTGCCACCAACGCCGGGCATATCGTGGCGAACAGCAATGCCCAAGCTTTCCAGCAACTGACGCGGACCGATGCCGGAGCGCTGGAGGATGCCCGGTGAACCAACCGCCCCAGCACAGAGGATGATCTCGCGACGCGCCGCAAACTCATGCCAGGCCCCTTGCCAGAGCGCCTTCACCGCCCTTGCGCGGGTGTTGTCGAGCAGTACCTGGTCAACCTGCACGCCAGTCAGCACAGTGAGGTTGGCGCGATCCTTGATCGGCCGCAGGAAGGCTTTGGAAGCGTTCCAACGCACACCACTGCGCTGGTTGACCTGAAAATATCCACAACCTTGGTTGTCGCCGGTGTTGAAATCTTCGACCTTGCCAATTCCGCTCTGCTCGGCGGCATCACGGAAAGCATCAAGAATCGGCCAGCTGTAGCGCTGGCGCTCGACCCGCCATTCGCCCTCCGCGCCATGGTGCTCACTGGCGCCGGCAAAGTGGTTTTCACTGGCCTTGAACAGCGGCAACACATCTTTCCACGCCCAGCCGTCGTTGCCTTGCGCGGCCCAATGGTCATAGTCGGCGGCTTGGCCCCGCATGTAAATCATGCCGTTGATCGAAGAGCAGCCACCTAGCACCTTGCCCCTTGGATAACCCAAAGCGCGACCGCCGAGGCCAGGCTGTGCCTCGGTCTTGAAGCACCAGTCGGTGCGTGGGTTGCCGATGCAGTAGAGGTAACCGACGGGGATGTGGATCCAGGGATAATTGTCACGACCACCCGCCTCCAGCAGCAGCACGCGGCAGGAAGGGTCGGCGGACAAACGATTGGCCAGCAGGCATCCGGCGGGACCGGCCCCCACCACCACGTAGTCGAAGACAGAATCGGCTGATGGCATGTGCAACCTCGCGCCTGTTTTTTATTCTTGTCCCGGTCCATCTTAGTGAGTAATTTCGTGGTGGAAACACGAGATTTCGCGCAGCCGCTGTGCGTTTTAGCACAGTGGCAAGCCTGTACCGACCTCTTCGCGGGCTCGCCCGCTCCCACCGGGGCCACGTTGCCTGCAGGATGTTCAGCGCACCTGGACTGCCCGCGGAGAGGCCGGAACGAACTGCCAAAAAGGACAAGCATGTTCGACTGGAACGATCTGCGGTTTTTCCTCGAGTTGCAGCGCAGCGGCCGCCTGCTGACCGCCGCCAAGCGCCTCAACACTACCCACAGCACCGTGGCCCGGCACATCGAGAGCATCGAGCAGAGCCTGGGGACCGCGCTGTTCGTGCAGCATGCCCAGGGGTACGAGCTGACCCCATCGGGCCAAGCCCTGCTCAAGCATGCCGAAGCCATGGAAAATGTCGCCCTGCTGGCGCAGGAAGAAATCACCCAGGCCATCACCCCGCTGGGCAAGATTCGCCTGGGGGTAACCGAAGGCATCGGCATCATGTTCTTCACCCCGCGCATGAACGCGTTGTTCGAGCGCTACCCCGGCCTGGAAGTGGAGCTGGTAGCGGTGCCGCGTTTCGTCAGCATCCTCAACCGCGAGGCGGAAATCAGTATCCATCTGGAGCGACCCAACGCCGACCTGCTGATCACCCGCAAACTCACCGACTACCGCTTGGCGCTATACGCCAGCCAGGACTACCTGGACCGCGCGCCGCCACTGCGCCACCGCGAAGACCTGGCTCGGCACAGCTGGATCGGCTACGTCGACGATTTGCTGTTCAGCCAGGAACTGCTGTTTCTCAACAGTTTCTGCCGAGCACCCAACGTGGTGTTTCGCAGCACCAGCGTGATCGCCCAACAAGCCGCCGCCCGCGCGGGGCTGGGCATCGCCGTGCTGCCCAATTACATGGCCCGCCACGACCCGACACTGGTGCGCGTGCTGCCGGGTGAGACCATCCAGCGCAGCTACTGGATCTGCACCCGCCGCGAGCTGCACAAGTCTGTGCGCCTGCGGGTGGTGTGGGACTACCTGCTGGCGTTGTGCGCGGCCGAACAGAGCGAGTTGCTAGCCCAGTAACGCCTTGCCGGCCAACAACAAGGCAGCGGCCCAACCTGCCAAGGCAAACATCTGCTGCAGGCGCGGCCCGGCCAACCTGGCTGCCAATGGTCGCGACAGCAACAGGCCGAGCACCGCGCCGACGGCAAACGGGGCGCCAACCTGCCAGTGCATGACGCCCGCAAGGCTGGCGCTGACCACACTGCCGGTAGAGACCAGGGCAATCACCGCCAGCGAGGTGGAGACGATGCTGGCCATGCGCAGATTGGTGTAGCGGTTCAGGGCCGGGATGATGACGAACCCCCCACCCACGCCGAGCAGGCCGGACAACAAGCCGGACAAGGCCCCCGTGGATGCCAATGCGCGCGCGCAGGGCAGGGTCCAGCGCAAACGACCCTGCAGCGGGTTCAGCACACACGGCTCGATAAAGCGATGAGCTTCATTGGCTTCGCCACGCAGTTCTTTGGCCGCCTTGCGCCAGATACGCAGGCAGGCATAAACTAGCACCCCGGCGAATACCAGCTGCAACGGTGTATTTGGCAGGCGGTGCGCCAGCATCAGCCCGAACGGCGCTGCTGCCACACCAACCGACGCAATGAACAGCGCAGCCCGATAACGCACCAGCCCTTGGCGCAAGCCCAGCACTGCGCCAACCCCCGCAGCCAAACCAACAGCCAGCAGGCCGACCGGGGCCGCCTCGACTATCGATAACCCCAGGCCGAACACCAGCAAGGGTACAGCGAGAATGCCACCGCCTGCGCCGGTCAGTGCCAGCACCGCGCCGATGATTGCGCCCAGGCCCGCCCCTAACAGTTGATGCTCGATCACTGCCCACCCTCGGCTACCAGTTGCGGACGTGCCAACCACTCGCGCCCCTTGAGCATGCCTTGCCAGTACAACGGTGGCAGCGCCTGTGCCTTGAGCAGCCAGGCCAAGCGTGTTGGCTTGCGGCCATCCAGCAACCAATTGGGGAAGCTCGGTGCCAGCTTGCCGCCATAGGTGAACTCGGCCAGGACGATCTTGCCGCGCTCGACGGTAAGCGGGCACGAGCCATAGCCGTCGTAATGGGCCAGGGTTCCCAGCCTGCCCAATGCCACCAGCACATTGTTGGCGACCACCGGTGCCTGCTTGCGGGCCGCCGCGGCGGTCTTGGCATTGCTGGTGTTAGCCACGTCACCCAGGGCATGAACGTTGGTGTATTTGCGATGGCGCAGGGTATGCGGATCGACGTCGACCCAGCCGGAGCTATCGGCCAAGGGGCTTTCGCGAATGAAGTCTGGCGCCACCTGTGGTGGCACCACGTGCAGCATGTCGAAGGCCTCGATGCGCGTTTCGCTGCTGCCATCGGGCAAGGTACGCAAGAATGTAGCGCGCTTGCCCGGGCCATCTACGGCAAGCAGCCTGTGGGAGAAGTTGAGATCGACGGCGTATTTCTCGATGTATTTCATCAGCGCGGGCACGTAGTCGGCGACACCGAACAACACGGCACCCGCATTGTAGAAGCTGGCTTTCACCGCGCCCAAATGGCCATGGCGTAGCCAGTGGTCGCAAGACAGATACAGCGCCTTCTGGGGTGCACCGGCGCACTTGATCGGCATGGGCGGCTGGCAGAACACCGCGCGTCCTTGCTTGAGCTTTTGCACCAGTTCCCAGGTATAGGGCGCCAGGTCGTAGCGATAGTTGGAGGTGACACCGTTGCGGCCCAGGGTCTCGCTGAGCCCATCGATGGCCACCCAGTCCAGCTTGAGGCCGGGGCAGACGATCAGCTGTTCATAGCTGATGGTGCGACCATCATCGAGGATGACCAGCTGGCCCAACGGGTCGAATCCCTTTACCCGAGCCTTGACCCAGCGCACACCACGAGGAATGGTCGACGCCATGGTGCGGGCCGTGCTTGGTGCCTTGAACACACCTGCACCGACCATGGTCCAGCCGGGTTGGTAATAGTGCACTTCGGCAGGGTCGATCAAGGCGACGTCCAACGACGGGTCGCGGCTGATCAGGCTGGAAGCAGTGGCGATACCGGCGGCACCGGCACCGACGATGACCACTTTGTGGTGGTCGGTATTGGCAGGGGACAACGAGGCAGGCATGGCGGTAAATCCTGGAAATCTGATTATGGAGGGCAGGGCGGTTACAGCTTGTTCAGCGGGATTTTCAGATAGCTCACACCGTTCGCCTCCGGTGGGGGCAGTTGGCCGCTGCGCATGTTCACCTGCACTGAAGGCAATATCAGCACCGGCATTTCGAGCGTCTTGTCGCGGGCTTCGCGCATGGCCACGAAGCTGTCCTCGTCGATACCCTGGTGGATGTGAATGTTGTGGGCGCGCTGCTCGGCGACAGTAGTGACGTACTGCATGTCGCGGCCACCTGGCAGGTAGTCGTGGCACATGAACAACCGAGTCTGATCGGGGAAAGCCAGCAGGCGACGGATTGAGCGGTACAAGGTGCGGGCATCGGCCCCGGGGAAGTCGCAGCGGGCGGTGCCGTAGTCGGGCATGAACAAGGTGTCTCCAACAAATACCGCAATCTCGCCGGCATCCTCGATCATGAAACTCATGCACGCGGGCGTGTGCCCAGGTGTGTGCAGCGCCCGGGCCTGCAGGTTGCCAATCCGGAAACCTTCCTCGTCTTCGAGCAGCACATCGAACTGGCTGCCATCACGGGCGAATCCGGGCTCTGCATTGAACAAGGCGCCAAACACTTTCTGCACCTGGGTGATATGCGCGCCGATAGCGGTATGACCGCCCAGCTTTTCCTTCAGGTAGGCAGCGGCTGAAAGGTGGTCGGCGTGTACATGGGTTTCCAGCACCCACCGCACACTGGCATTCAGCTCGTTCACACGCTCGATCAGGCGATCAGCCGAAGCGCTGCAGGTGCGCCCGGACTTGGGGTCGTAATCCAGCACGCTGTCGATCAATGCGCATTGTCGGGTTTCACGGTCCATGACCAGGTAGCTGATGGTCGAGGTCGCCTCGTCGTAGAAGGCGTCCACGTGAAGGTTGTTGCCGATGATCATCACGTTCTCCAATTTATCCGCCCCGCCTTGTACAGGCGTAGGCAGTGACAGGAGCTTTATCAAGATGCATGCCAGGCTTTTTGCCACTCACTGGCCAATAAAACCGGCCAGTTGCAGACTGCTGCCGGCAAAACTGGCAGCCCAGGTGGCAGTCGACTGACAGCCAATGGCAGTGTTTGGCAGTCCTTGTTACCCTGCGTCGGTCATCCATACGGTGCCGTCATGCCTGAAGCCCATCCCCTCATCCTAGCTCTGGTTTCCTACCTCGAGCACGATGCCCTCCCGACCATCGTGTTGGACACCGACTACAACATCCTCGCGGCCAATGCGGCCTATCGCCGTCAGTTTGGGCGGCATGATCAGGCCCCACTGGGCGAGAAGTGCCACAGGGTTTCGCATCACTACGCTGTGCCGTGCGACCAGGCTGGCGAACATTGCCCGATGCGCAAGGCGTGGGACAGCAAGGTACCGGAGCGGGTATTGCACATTCATCACACACCACGCGGCCCGGAGCATGTGGATGTCGAGTTGCGGCCGATCCTGGATGAACAGGGCAAGGTAGTGGCCTTTGTCGAACGCCTCACCACCATCACCCTCGCCTCGGCGCAGCCACAGGAGCAAGGGTTGGTCGGCCGCGCGCCAACCTTCAAGGCCGCGCTGGCCAGCCTGCAGCGTGCGGCACCGGCGCAGATCCCGGTGTTGTTGCAGGGGGAGTCGGGGACCGGCAAAGAGCTGTTCGCCCGCGCAGTGCATATGGGCAGCCCCAGGGCCAACGGCCCACTGGTGGTGGTCGACTGCACCGGCCTGACCGAGTCGTTGTTCGAGAGTGAACTGTTCGGCTATGAGAAGGGTGCGTTCACCGGGGCGAATCAGCGCAAGATCGGCTTGGCCGAGGCAGCCCATGGCGGCACCCTGTTCCTCGACGAAATCGGTGAAGTGCCGCTGGCGATGCAGGTGAAGCTGCTGCGCCTGATAGAGTCCGGCAGTTTCCGTCCTGTGGGTAGCCTGCGCACTGTCCATTCAGATTTCCGCCTGATATCGGCCACCCATAAACCACTTAAACAAATGGTCGCGGATGGCTCCTTCCGGGAAGACCTGTATTACCGCATCAGCGGCTTCCCGATTCGTCTGCCTGCATTGCGCGAACGGGTGGAAGATCTGCCGCTGCTCGCACAGAGCCTGCTGCAGCGCATGGCCGGCCAGCCGACGCCCAGGCTGAGTGAAGACGCCTTGCAGCAACTTGCGTTGCATCCGTTTCCGGGCAATATCCGCGAGCTGCGCAACATTCTGGAACGCGCGCGTTTGTTTGCCGATGACGGAGTAATCAGACCGGAGCATTTACCGGAAGACACTGGGCTGACTGGCGCGGCTAAAGGAAGCGGCCGTCGCAATGACTTGGGTGAGCTGGCGCAGGCGCTGGAGCAGTTCAAAGGCTCGCGCAGTGAACTGGCCAGTCATCTTGGCATGAGTGAACGCACGCTGTATCGCCGCTTGAAAGCGCTCGGGCTGAACTGAAAGAACGCCAGACTTTACCGGACCTTTACCTGCGCCCTGACATTGAAAGGGAAAAATCGTGGTCTGATCAGTTAACCGAACCTGGCACTCAATACCTGCCAGGCGATTAACAGGCAGAGGACCGCATCAAATGAAGAAAGCCCTAACCGTGATCTGCGCCGCGCTCATGCTCAGCACACCGCTGGCAAGCTTCGCGCAACCGGGCCCGCCTGATCGGCATGATGGCGGCCCATCGCACCAAGGCAACCCGCCACATGGTCAACCACAGCACCAGGGCCGACATGACAATGGCCGCGGACCTGCTTACCGTGATCCAAACTTCCGCCCACAACAAGGCATGCCGATACCTCATAAGCAGTGGCACCGTGGTCATGCCGTTGATCCACATTACCGTGGTGACCGTTACTGGGTAACCGACTGGAAAGCGCGCCACCTGTATGCGCCACCTCGTGATCATCGCTGGCTGTATGTGAATGGCGACTATGTGCTGGTGGCTATTGCCAGCGGTGTGATCGTGAACATTCTCACCGGCTACTGATTCTTTGCAGGCACTAAAAAGCCCGCATCAGCGGGCTTCTTAGTGTCTAGCGAATTACACCGGATCAGAAGTCCAGGTTCGACACCGACAGCGCGTTACTTTCGATGAAGTCACGACGCGGCTCGACCGCATCACCCATCAGGGTGTTGAAGATCTGGTCTGCTGCGATGGCATCTTCGATGGTGACCTTGAGCATACGGCGAACGGTCGGGTCCATGGTGGTTTCCCACAGCTGGTCCGGGTTCATCTCACCCAGCCCTTTGTATCGCTGAATCGTATGGCGCTTGGTGGTCTCATTCATCAGCCAATCCAGGCCCTCTTTGAACTCGACGATCGCCTTGCGCCGTTCACCGCGCTGCACATACGCACCTTCACCCAACAGGCTCGACAGCTTGGCACCAATGTTGACTACGGTACGGTAGTCATTGCTGCCGAAGAAATCACGGTTGAACGTGATGTAGCTGGCCAGGCCATGAGAGGTGATTTCTACTTCTGGCAGCCATACGTTGCGCTCTTTGTCTTCACGCAGGCTGGCGTTGTAAGCCAAGCCAGACTTCTGATTGGAGTTCAGACGCGCCTGGAACTGGGCCAGCCAGGCTTGCATCACAGCGTGGTCACCCAACTGCTCCAGAGTCACCTCAGGCAGGTAGACGAAGTGCTCAGTCAGCTCTTCCGGGTACAAGCGCGACAGGCGCTTGAGGGTCTTCATGACACTACGGAACTCATTCACCAGCGCTTCCAACTGCACACCGGAAACTGCTGGCGCCGATTCGTCCAGGTGCAGGCTGGCATCCTCCAGAGCCGACTGGGTCATGTACTCTTCCATGGCCTCATCGTCCTTGATGTACTGCTCCTGCTTGCCTCTCTTCACCTTGTACAGCGGTGGCTGGGCAATATAGATGTAACCACGCTCGACCAGCTCCGGCAGCTGACGGAAGAAGAAGGTCAGCAGCAGTGTACGGATGTGCGAACCGTCAACGTCAGCATCGGTCATGATGATGATGTTGTGATAACGCAGTTTATCGATGTTGTACTCTTCGCGGCCGATACCACAGCCCAGCGCGGTGATCAGCGTGCCCACTTCCTGGGAAGAAATCATCTTGTCGAAGCGCGCTTTCTCGACGTTGAGGATTTTACCCTTCAGCGGCAAGATCGCCTGGGTACGACGGTTGCGGCCTTGCTTGGCCGAGCCACCCGCAGAGTCACCCTCCACCAGGTACAGTTCGGAGAGAGCAGGATCCTTCTCTTGGCAGTCCGCCAGTTTGCCCGGCAGGCCAGCGATATCCAGCGCACCTTTACGGCGGGTCATCTCACGGGCTTTACGGGCGGCTTCACGGGCGCGAGCAGCGTCGATCATCTTGCCAACGACGGCCTTGGCCTCGTTCGGGTTTTCCAACAGGAAATCGGCGAAGAACTTGTTCATCTCCTGTTCCACGGCAGTTTTCACCTCCGAGGAGACCAGCTTGTCTTTGGTCTGCGAGCTGAACTTCGGGTCCGGTACCTTAACCGAGATGATCGCAGTAAGGCCTTCACGGGCGTCGTCGCCAGTGGTTGCCACCTTGTTCTTCTTGGCCAGGCCTTCCTGCTCGATGTAGTTGTTAAGGCTACGGGTCAGCGAGGAACGGAAACCCACCAGGTGGGTACCGCCATCACGTTGCGGAATGTTGTTGGTGAAGCACAGCAGGTTTTCGTTGAAGCTGTCGTTCCATTGCAGGGCGACTTCAACACCCACGCCATCCTCACGCTGAACGTTGAAGTGGAACACCTGGGAGTTGACCGGCGTCTTGTTGGTGTTCAAGTACTCGACGAACGCACGCAGGCCGCCTTCGTACTTGAAGAACTCTTCCTTACCGCTGCGCTCATCCTTCAGCAGAATGCCAACGCCCGAGTTGAGGAACGACAGTTCGCGGATGCGCTTGGCCAGGATGTCCCAGCTGAAGTGAATGTTCTTGAAGGTTTCAGCCGATGGCTTGAAGTGGATGTGGGTACCCGTGGTTTCACTGTCACCGACAACCGCCATAGGCGCTTGTGGAACACCGTGAACATAAGTCTGTTCCCAGATCTTGCCGCTACGGCGAACGGTCAGAACCAGCTTCTCGGACAGGGCGTTCACAACCGACACACCTACACCGTGCAGACCGCCGGATACTTTGTAGGAGTTGTCGTCGAACTTACCGCCGGCGTGCAGCACAGTCATGATGACCTCGGCTGCGGAAACGCCTTCTTCCTTGTGCACATCGACCGGAATGCCGCGACCGTTGTCGCGCACACTGATAGATTCGTCCGGGTGGATGATGACAGTGATGTCATCGCAGTGACCGGCGAGGGCTTCGTCGATCGAGTTGTCGACCACCTCGAAGACCATGTGGTGCAGGCCACTACCATCATCGGTGTCGCCAATGTACATGCCGGGACGCTTGCGTACGGCATCCAAACCTTTCAGCACCTTGATGCTGGAGGAGTCGTACGTTTGATTTTCGCTCATGCCTTCACTCCCGATGGTCGTGGGTCTGGGTGATACGGCCTTGTTCCACGTGGAACAAAGCAACTGGCGTTTCCGTCTGCCAGCCTTCCCTCAGTAATTCGTGATCTACACAGGTGATGAACACCTGGCAGCGTAATTCTTCAAGCAAGCGGCACAGTGCGCGGCGATGCTGGTCATCCAGTTCGGACGGCAAGTCATCCACGAGATAAATACAGTGACCGCGGCGAGCCTGACTAACGAGGTGGCCTTGGGCAATGCGCAATGCGCATACCACCAACTTTTGCTGACCACGCGACAGGATGTCGGCTGCGTTGTTGCCAGCCAACCGCAAACGCAGATCAGCACGCTGCGGACCGGCTTGGGTATGGCCCATCTGCTGATCGCGAAGGAGAGAGGAGGCGAGTACTTCTTGCAGTTCCCGGTCCTTGTCCCAGCCTCGGTAGTAGCTCAGGGTCAACCCGTCCAGCTCGACCAGTTCGCTCAGGGTTCGCTCGAAGACGGGCTTCAAGGCCTTGATGTAGTTGCGACGGTATTCATCTATTTCCGCGCTAGCCAGGCACAGTTCCCGGTCCCAGGCGGCTTGCGAAGCTGGGTCAAGTGTACCATGACGCAACCATGAGTTCCGCTGCCGCAGCGCCTTCTGAAGGCGTTGCCAGGCTGGCAGAAAACGAGGTTCCACGTGGAACACACCCCAGTCCAGAAACTGGCGGCGTATTTTTGGGGCACCTTCAAGCAGCCGGAAACTGTCTGGGTTGATGAGCTGAAGCGGCAGTAACTCAGCCAATTGCGCAGCACTGCGCGCATTCTGCCCATCGATACGGATAGTAAACTCCCCTTGGCGCTCACGGGACACACCCAGGTTGCTCGTACCACCCTCCGTCAGCTGAACCTCGCCGAACACAGTACAGGCAGCCTGTTCGTACTGAATAACCGGATTAAGGCGGGTGCTGCGAAATGAACGGGCCAGCCCGAGCAAATGCACGGCTTCTAGCACGCTGGTCTTGCCGCTGCCGTTGGCGCCGTAAAGGATGTTGATGCGGGGGGAGGGTAAGAGTGTCACCGGGTGCAAGTTGCGCACCGCGGTGACCATGATACGTCGAAGGGACATTTCGCCTGCTACAGGTTACAGGCGCATCGGCATGACAACGTAGGAAGAATCGTCATTGCCAGCTTCCTGCAGCAGCGCACTGCTGTTGGAATCGGACAAGATCAGACGAACTTGCTCAGTAGTCATCACGCCCAGCACGTCCAGCAAGTAGCTGACGTTGAAACCAATCTCCAGCGAGCTACCTTCGTAGTCCACGCTGATTTCTTCTTCAGCTTCTTCCTGCTCGGGGTTGTTAGCCTGGATCTTCAGTTGGCCAGCTGCCAGTTGCAGGCGAATACCGCGGTACTTTTCGTTGGAAAGAATCGCGGTACGGCTGAAGGCCTCACGCAGCGCCTGGCGGTCTCCGACAACCAGCTTGTCACCGCCTTTGGGCAGTACGCGCTCGTAGTCCGGGAACTTGCCGTCCACCAGCTTGGAGGTAAAGGTGAACTCGCCAGTAGTGGCGCGGATGTGATGCTGGCCCAGCACGATGCTGACCATACCTTCAGGGTCGGTCAGCAGGCGCGCCAATTCCAGGATACCTTTACGCGGCACGATGACCTGGTGTCGATCCTCTTGCTCGATCGGCGCGCTCATCGAGCAAAGCGCCAAGCGGTGACCGTCGGTGGATACGGCGCGCAACGTGTTGCGGGAAACCTCAAGCAGCATACCGTTGAGGTAATAGCGCACATCCTGCTGGGCCATGGCGAAGCTGGTTCGCTCGATCAGGCGGCGCAGCTTGCTCTGCTCCAGGTTGCAGGTCAGCGAACCCGGGCCTTCTTCCACAGTCGGGAAGTCGTTGGCAGGCAGGGTCGACAGGGTGAAGCGGCTGCGGCCGGCCTTTACCAACAATTTCTGCTCATCGACCTTGATATCGATCAGGGCGTCGTTAGGCAAGCTTTTACAGATGTCCATCAGCTTGCGCGCCGGAACAGTGATTTCGCCAGGCTCGGCCGGCTCATCCAGTTGCACGCGGCCTACCAGTTCGACTTCCAGGTCGGTACCGGTCAACGAAAGTTGCTGGCCTTGTACGACCAGCAATACGTTGGACAGGACCGGCAAGGTCTGACGGCGCTCGACGACACCGGCGACCAGTTGCAGGGGTTTCAACAGGGCTTCGCGTTGAATGGTGAAATGCATGGTCTAGTCCCTTGCCTTCAATTAGCTGCGCAGACGGCCATCAGGTCGTCAGCGTCCGCAGCAGGTTCTTGTAGTCCTCGCGGATGTCCGCGTCGGATTCCTTCAGTTCATTGATTTTGCGGCAGGCATGCAGCACGGTCGTATGGTCGCGACCACCGAACATGTCGCCGATTTCCGGCAGACTGTGGTTGGTCAACTCCTTGGACAGGGCCATGGCTACCTGACGCGGGCGCGCGACAGAACGCGAACGACGCTTGGACAGCAGATCGGAGATCTTGATCTTGTAGTACTCAGCAACAGTACGCTGAATGTTATCCACACTGACCAGTTTGTCTTGCAGCGCCAACAGGTCCTTGAGCGATTCACGAATCAGCTCGATGGTGATGTCACGCCCCATGAAATGCGAGTGAGCGATAACCCGCTTCAGTGCACCTTCCAGCTCACGGACGTTGGATCGAATGCGCTGAGCGATGAAAAAGGCTGCGTCATGCGGGAGCTCGACTTTGGCCTGGTCCGCCTTCTTCATCAGAATTGCTACGCGGGTCTCCAGTTCTGGCGGCTCGACAGCCACCGTCAGCCCCCAACCAAAGCGCGACTTCAGACGCTCTTCCAGGCCTTCGATTTCCTTGGGATAGCGGTCAGAAGTAAGGATTACCTGCTGGCCACCCTCAAGCAAGGCGTTGAAGGTGTGGAAAAACTCTTCCTGCGAGCGCTCTTTGCGAGCGAAGAACTGGATATCGTCGATCAGCAACGCGTCCACCGAGCGGTAGAAGCGCTTGAATTCGTTGATGGCGTTGAGCTGCAACGCTTTGACCATGTCCGCGACGAAACGCTCCGAATGCAGGTACACCACCTTGGCGTTCGGATTCTTCTTCAGCAGATGGTTACCCACAGCATGCATAAGGTGGGTTTTACCCAAACCCACACCGCCATAAAGGAACAGCGGGTTGTAGCCATGCTTGGGGTTGTCCGCAACCTGCCAGGCAGCCGCGCGGGCGAGCTGGTTCGACTTGCCTTCGACGAAAGTGTCAAAGGTAAAGGTTCGGTTCAGGTAGCTGGTGTGCTTGAGCGCACCTTCAACCTGCACGGTGCGCTGTTCAGCCCGGCCACCACTGGGCGGCGCCGAAGCGGGCTCTGCCATGGCATCAAAGCTGTCACGCGAAGACGTCTCGACCAGCACAGGCTCGGCCGCAGCCACGGCAACAGGCTCAACCGCTGCTGCCGGGGCCGCCTTGTGTGCCTGGGTCTGCGCCAGCGAAGCCGCAACGGCAGCGCTGACTGGCGCGTTCGGCGCAGCCCTCGGGGCCGAGCTGCGTCGGCTACCTATTAATAAGGAAAGGGCAGGTGCAATGCCGCTACCGTTCTCACCCAACAGCTCGAGCAAGCGACCCAGGTACTTTTCATTGACCCAATCGAGGACGAAACGGTTAGGCGCATAGACGCGCAACTCGTCGCCTTCGGCTTCGACCTGTAGCGGACGGATCCAGGTGTTGAATTGCTGGGCAGGCAGTTCATCGCGCAGAAGCTCCACGCACTGCTGCCAAAGTTCCACTGACAC